>JABGWZ010000167.1 GCA_018675995.1 Opitutia bacterium
GTTTATGATATTTATGGACTTCTATCATTCATTTTTATCAGGCAAGCACTTCAGTTACATGCAAATGTTCATCTAAAAGATAGAAAGTTGCCAAAATTGAGAACCTTTGCTGAAAAGTATCTAAAGATGTTACCGGATATGGTTAGGCAGGATGGCCTAGGTTGGAATTTTGGTCGTTCTGTTGGTGCATATGGACAACTTCATTGTATCAGTATGATCCTTCAATCCATGAGAGATCATTGGATAAATCCCGAGAAAATGCCTATCTACTTGGATACGCTCAGGAAATTATTTCAATACTTTTTCGTTACATATTTAGATCAGGAAAAAGGCGATCTTGTAATTCGGGATGCTGAAAGAAATACCGTTCCAAATCACACAACCAGAATGGCAAATTTCGACGCTGCACGAAACCTTTGCCAATGGTCAAGGTTGGCTAAAGTAATTGGTGGCTCACTTGCTGTCCCCCCCTCTTCTAGGTCCAAAACAGCGGGGCGTTTTGTTATTTTTGATAAATCTCATAAAAAAGAACATGGAGCGTTTTTGTTTAGGGATGAAAATAATGGTATTCAATACCAGCTTCCACTTATCGGACCTGGAAATACAATAACAAGTGATAACCTAGCGTTTCCTCACTGCTCTGGAATTTTTGACTGGCCGGTAAATAAATATCTTCCCGTAATGATGCCCGAACTCACTTTTGGTGATCAGGTTGTTATTCCATCCTATTACGGAAAGAACTGCGTAACAGGTATTGGATTGAAAAAATCATTTTATTTACGCTTCGATCAACCTGATCTTGTTAAAACAGACGGTACTTTCGCTTACGGTATCGGCAGCTGTCATGTGCAATGGTCATTCGGCCACGGGCGCGTACAATCTGAATTTACATTTAAAGTCAAAAATCAGGTGACAATGGATAGCATGAGATTAGCACTCGTCATTGGCTCACCCCATACTTCATACAGACTCGGAACGACTATTAGGCAAGGAGCTGAGGGACTGCGTGCAAATGTCGAAACTGATGACTTCCAAGCTACCTGGGGAAATTTTGAAACCGTTACTGAAGATCCAGATTTTCGCGGATATGCTGGTAATATCCATTATGTTCAATACCTGGTTCGAGATCATCCACTGGTTATGAGACCTGGACAACAATACAAATTGGTACTATCTTATCAACCCGATATTGCATTTGCTGACGAATAAAAGCTGAATATTTTCAGCTCTCGATTTGAGAAATTAGTTAAAATTTTACCATGCTTTCAGCTCGTGTAATACCCTGTCTTGATGTCGACAATGGCAGAGTTGTAAAAGGCGTAAAATTTAAGGATATACGCGACGCCGGGGACCCGGTTCTCGTTGCCCAGGCATATGAGGAGCAGGGTGCAGACGAACTGGTTTTCTTGGATATTACTGCATCAAGTGATAACCGTAATACAATGATCGATGTGGTTAAAAAAACGGCTGACACATGCTTTATGCCATTAACTGTTGGTGGCGGTATCAGAAATGTTACTAATATGAGAGACATGCTTCTTGCAGGAGCGGATAAAGTTAGTGTCAACACCGCCGCAATTCTAAATCCTGATATTATTAATGATGCTTCCAAAACATTTGGTAACCAATGTATTGTAGTCGCTATAGATGCTAAAAAAAATACTGACGGGTGGACTGTATATACTCATGGAGGCAGGAAAAATACCCGATTGGATGCAGTAAAATGGGCACAGGAGGTTGTAAGTCGTGGTGCTGGCGAAATTCTTCTTACCAGTATGGACATGGACGGCACTAAAAAGGGTTACGATCTTGATTTAACAAGAACTGTAAGTGAGGCGGTTGAAGTTCCAATTATTGCTTCTGGAGGAGTTGGAAACCCAACACATATGGCTGAAGGTATAAAAAGGGGGAAAGCTAGTGCCGTATTAGCTGCCAGCATTTTTCATTTTGGGCAATGCAGTATTGCCGAAACCAAAACGGAAATGAAAAAACACGGCATTCCAGTCCGCTTATAGGGTATTAGTTTAACTCTTAGTCCAAGAAGCAAAGGCTGCATTGCCCATGCTGTCTATATCTTTCTTCCCAGCCTTAGTAATCACATGTCCATCGGCATCAAGTATTACAAGATAAGGAATAAATTCAACCTGAAGGGAAAGGCTGATATTACGGGCTACATCGGATTGATTTTTTAATGCGAACCATGGCATCTTATATTTTTTCATATAATTTGCCTGTGCTTTTGAGCTTCCGTCAGAACTGATAAGGACAACTTCAAAATTTTCTTTGTGCTCTTCCTTAAACTTTACTAACTTTGGTGTAAAACTTCTGCAAGGTCCGCACCAACTAGCGGAAAAATAAAGCCCTACATACTTCCCTTTTAATCGATCAGTAGATACTTCATTTCCATTCGTATCCAATAATGTAAGGGGTAAGGAAATTTTATCTCTCAGGTGAGCCGAACTATTCGTGCTATCATCTGTTTTTTTTATTTTTGAAAATAGTTGAATTGCACAACTAAGTATAATCAGGCTTCCTATAAAAAGAATTGCTTTTGAAGGCTTATTCATAGGAGTTGAATATAAGAAATTTCCCTAATCGAACCAAGCATATTACCCAACGCTTTTAATAATCTTTTTCGGAGAGTAGTTTAGAAAAATCATCAAGATAGTTTTGGGAAACCTCCTCCAACTCAAAATTTTTTGCTTTAATAATTGTCTGTTTGGACAAAGTATTATTTTTGTTCTCGGATTGCATCGCTTTTGAAAGAACTGATGTAAGAGAATTATCAGGGTGTTTGGAATTAGGATCAAAGACATAACCATTTTTATTATTTTCCACCAAATCCTCGAAGCATTTAAGAGCGGAAACAATCGGAACACACCCACAGCTCATTGCTTCGAGAACAGAAAGTCCAAATGTTTCACCCCTTTCGGCAAGCGAAGGGTAAACAAATATTCGAGCCGTCTTTAACTCTTGTTTTAATTCATTCTCAGAAAATATAGGATCTAGCAATTCTATGAACGAACTACTCTCAGAAATCAGTTTTCTTAACTGATTTATAAACTTTCTTCCACCTCCCCCCTGCCCTGTTTGCCATGGACCACGAATAGATAGTTTCCAATTTTTACGAATGTCTGGCGATACAAGATTAAAAGCCTGGATCAATTCAGCTACTCCTTTTTCCGGGTGTATTCTACCCAAATAAAATATCTTTAAATCCCGTTTTAAATAATCAGGCTCCGAATCAGTTTTCCAATTCAGTGGGTACGGAAGAACAGAAATCTTTTGCCTGCCAGTCGTAATCTCTTTTTTTACAGCTGCTCCAATTGCTTTAGTCGGTACCTGAAAACAACAAGCCTTTTTGTAATACTTTAATTGTCCCTTGGGATACCTGCCAACATGTACATAAATTTTACCAAATTTTACTTTAGGTAAAAGAATTGGTGCCCAAAATGCATGGGTTACCAAAATATCAGCCTCTGGTAGTACTTTTAGTGCATGGATAACATAAAACAATTCTTTTAATTTAAGTAATACTGCATTGTTAACCGAATTAAATCCCCCAACTCTTAGGTGTCGCACATTCCCATTTTGTTCTTCTTCAGGAAGTCCATCGTATTTTCGGGAAACATGGGTTACTTTATGACCTTTAGACGAGAAACTCTGCCCTAACGCGTCCCATGCTTTTCCAATAGCGCCTCCCTGTAACGCAGGGATGGGGAAAAAAGCTCCGTGCAAAATTGTTATTTTCATTCAAGGGATATCCAGTTCAAGTACCTTGCAAATATTCTTCGCTGTTTTTTGGATATGAAGTTTACTTTTGAAGCACAGGCCAGCATTTGAATGCATCTTGGCATGTTCATTACGAGACCATTTTTCAATTAAAGAATTAATTCCATGCTGGTCATTCTGAGCAACAATACCACAATTTGAATCAATTACTTCGCGCCAAAGATTTACTTTATCAGTTAAAAAGACTGGGGTTTCAACTGACAATGCTTCTGCAACAACCATACCATAATTTTCTTGATGAGAAGGTAGAATTAACGCATCAGCACATCGTAAAGCACCCCACTTTAAATCACCATTTAACATGCCCGTCCAAATAATTTTTTGGGGTAATTTTTTTGCTAAATTTTGTAAATATTTTAAATGCTTATCTGATTTATCTATCGGTCCGGCTAAAACTAAAACCTCATCCTTCGACGATTTTCTTGAAAAAGAATTAATCAGTAAGTCCACCCCTTTTTTTGGGTGAAATCTCCCCAAATAAAGAAGCACTTTTTTGTCTCTTAGTTTTGGATATTCAGATAAGAAAGTGGCACATTGTTCGGTAACATTATTTGGAGGATCTTTAACTCCTAGCCCCGTTATAACTTCATTGCAGGAATATGGCCAAAAAGTTTTTCGGGCAAGAAAGCTTTCTTCTTCCGTTGTGAAACAAAGTGCTTTTGCATTGTTAATAAATTTTGACTCTTTGCACCACCAATAAATTTGTTTTTTAAGATGTTTTAAGCGGTACGCTTTTTTAAACCAAGGATCAAGCATGCCATGAGGAAAAAGTACATAAGGAATATCATTTTGTTTAAAATGAAGATAGGCCTGTGCACTTGGCCACTGCCATAAGCCATGTGCAACTATTACGGCACTTTTACTAGTAAGGAATTTAGGATTATCGGTTACTTCCGAATGAACTCCAATTGTGTTTAAGTGTCTATTTAAGGAAACTACTGCTTCTGCAACGCCTCCATTTTCGGGGTTTATTGAATGAACAAAGTGTAAAACATGAGTCACATTAAATAGAATCAATAAAAATTGTAACGAATATATTTTTTGGATTTATCAATGTATAAGTATCTGTAAACTATGGAATCGTTTATGCTCGGATTAAGTATATCATCTTTATCATAAAAACGAACCCAACTTGATTCATTGTTACTATACAAATAGGGGTAATGTGAAGATCCGGTCCAAACCCAACCTAACTTATCAGAATAAAACCAAAAGCTTGACCTTGAGACACCAGCAATAAAAATCCAATCAAGATCCTCGTGGTAAATCCATGGAAAGTTTTTATCCATAAATGCACCTCCAAACCAAGACTCTATCTTCCAATTCGGGAAAGTAGTTCCTAAAACTTCGGATTCTTTCCAAATAATATTGTGCCTGCTGGTATATCGATAATCCGCTAAAATTGCCTTTATTGCATCTTTTAAAGATAAACCAATAAGAGCATTAATATCACTGTCAGACAAAACATCTGCGTTTCGTTGCCATAACAGATGCATTAATGTGGCAATTGAGAATTGATTTTCGCGAAGCTTAGATGTCTCCAACAAGTATGGTACTCCAGAATAAAATTCTGGCTCCTTTGCAAGATTATAAATAAAATCAACAGCTACTTCACCAGCTTCATAGGTAAATCTTATTTGCCCATTAGTACCTTGCTGATCGGTAAGATCGATTAAGGGTAACGGAACGAATTGATCTCTCCTTGGTGGTGAATCCGGATCATATCCATTAAATGCCAAAGTTTGATCAGGCTTAGTTCCCTGAGGTAATTCCCAATACTCAGGTTCAAAAGATCCCCACCATTCTAACATCTTGAATGAACCCTGATATAGTTGAGCAATATTTGGAAGCAATCCATATTTATTTTGGTAATGCCTTCTTATAAATTCATGCCGATTGGTTCGATAATTGATAACATTAGAACTGTAATAACTACCAACCAGGTACGGAAGTCGGATAAATTTAAATGTATAATCTTCTGATGTAAGCAAATCACTAATATACTCCTTCAACCAATACGGATCTACAACTTCATTTCCAAAGCTTAATTCGGTAAGTTCGGGTGATATACGACCGATGTATAAAGAAGAATCTTCTTCGAATTGCTCATACTCGGAATGCCATTCTCCAAATACTACCCTATGTGCAGATACAACATCGACCCTGTCGGAAACAGCCCCAAAATCGAGTAATCCTTCAATCCAATGAGCAATACCTTCATCGCTCTGTGATACTGCTTGCATTGTATAAGCAACTTCATTTGCATCCGGTTTCCTTCTTGTAAGATCTTCAAAAAGGCTTAAAACATTCGATTCCTCATTAATCCATGGCATTGGAGCGGTAATTGTAAGATTGACAGCATTTGATCGGAAAATTGGGGTAAAACCTCTTGAATCGATCATTTCACCAAATGATATTATTGAAATTGAACCATCTGGTTTTGCATATCGGGAAAAATCAATGTCTAAACTTGCTTCATAATCGATATAATGAAGGTTTCCGTCAGAGGTTGAAACTGCATTTCCAGTAGATGTTGAGAAATGCGTGCCGTTTATAAAAAAATGGACCTGCTGCAATTTATCCAAATTTGAAAAGTCTCCAGTTGCTCTTGCGGATAACTTAATTCTTTGACCATCTAATATTCGGTTTTGATTATCCGTTATTCCAGATGCAACGACTAATTCCAGATTTGGAAAAATCTCACTAAAGAAAATATCACCTAGTTGAGTATCTATGCGAATATTATCATTTAAATCTGTCGCCATTGAGGTTAATGTCCAACCACCCAGTGCGGTTAAATTATCATCACTTATTGCTGGAGGAGAAAAATAAGTGAAATATGGAGGGTGAATTTGTTCGTCGATAAGTTGACCGTTTAAAAAATAACTTACTTTTTTCAAAACAGCTTCCTTTCCATTAATTCCAACAAATGTAGACTTTGCTGATAAAGAAGAACCCTGTGTATTTAACTGTCGGAATGGATAAACCGATGAAAATGGTCGGGCTCTAGTTGGATCCTCAGTACTATAATAAGCTTCTGCAAGTCCAATATTAGTTATACCACCCTGAGCTAAAAGGTCCGAAACATTACCATCGTTGAATGGACCAATAACATTAAAATTTCCTAAAAACCTATTTTCTATGATCGTAACACCGTTGGGAAGTATAATAGGAAAATCCTCAAAAATAGGGTTTCGAATAAAAATAGTAAGTCCTTCTGAGCGCGGTAAAACTTCAAGATCAGCGCTATAAATTGAAGATGGATTGTTTATTACTGATACCTGATAAATTTTTGAAAAATATTCATTATTTAAATTATCTACCACGGAAACCTGAATTTTATGAGGACCCAATTGATTATTTTGCCAAGGAAGAAAAGTTTGGATGCTACTGGTCCCAGGTGTTAGTTGCGAAAAATTACTCATTAAATTACCATTTACATATAATCGAACTTCTTCAATCGAACCAATTTGCAATGTAGCCGAAATGTGAATCGGGAAAGCTTGGTTTAGTACAGCTTTAAAGTTACTGAGTGTTAAAAAATCTTCCGCAATAGAAATAGTGTAATTTGTGACCGGTAATGCATTATCTTTCAGATCAACCAAAAATATATCTCTTCGGCCATTATCATTCAATGGAACTGGCACTTGATTTGAATTATCAAAGATAAGACCACCACCACCACCTGAATCAGAACTGAAAAATAAGTATCTTCCGTTACCACTGATTGAAGGAAATCTATGAGAAGGCATGTTTGTACCTTGTAAGTAATTTGTGGGGAAACCATATTTACTTAAACTCACTCTTCTGTTTGACAAAGCATTCGTGTTGTAGATGTAAATATCATCGGATAACAATTCTGGCATTGATTGAAGAACAGGTCTACCATTGCTTGGAACATTAGGTACTCCATTAGCAGTAATTTCTGAAAAACCATGAATCACCGGTTCAGGGAGAATAAGTGGAGTGGCACGGGAAAATGCACTACCATTAATTAACATATTAGATAAATGCCTGACACTAAGTGCAGATGGGTTATTTGATGAAACAGAGAAGTTTAATCCCGAAAGAGTAAAGTTTTTACCTCCCGTTTGATTATTGTCTATCTGTGGTCCGTCAGAAATATTAACTGGATTAGACCACAGGCTTCTGATCATAAGTATAAGCCGGTCACGCACTTCTTCCTCAGTCCTGGCACCAACTCCTATTGTAAATGGTAAGTTATCAATGTTACCAAAATCAAAAGTAACGTTTCTATCATACCCTTGAACTAAAAGGTTTGTGGATAAAAGTGCAGTGGTAGATGTTACATTTATATCAAATTTATGCTCTAAATATATTTCTCCATTTTCCCCAAAGTGAATCAAATCTGGATTTAACCTTGCATCTACCTTCCCATCTCCATCAAGAAATCCATCTCCATTTGCATCAACACCATCAGCATCCAAACCATCCCCATCAATTACAATAATCGGCCTTTCAATATTATCAAAAAGATTTGATGGATATCCTATACCGATATCTTCCATTTCTACTCGATGGATGGATGAGCCTCCCTGTCGCCTATTTGGATTAAACCCTGTGACGGGTGGGGGTAATAATTGTGCGACTAGAAATCCAGTTCCGGTGCCTGCGTTCGGAATGGTTACAATGGTATTTTCCAGCTCATAACCAGAACCAGGATTTACAATATTAACTGAACCAATTCCACCATTTGAATCTATTTCATAAGTAACAACGGCTCCGCTTCCATTACCCGATAAATCCTGAATTAAAAACGAACCTGAATTGGAATAACCGGATCCAGGATTTTGAATAACTACTTTTCCTATTCCACTCTGAAGAATTGCCCGAGCAGTGGCTGGACGAAAAATTTGGTTAGGAAAAACTTTTTTAGAAGTGCTGGTAACATTCAAATCCAGTAAATTACTTGCTTTTGTGGAGTATGCAATGGATAAGCCATCTCTAGTAATAGATGGTTCCCTACTTCTTTCATTTCCTCCGTACTCGCTTCCTGCAAGTCCTCTAACTTTCTGACTTTCACTAACACGGGTAGATAATCCATTATTCTTGATATTCGTAACTGGAATACGAAAAACATCTCCAAAAGGATTTACCAAATGAGCAGTTACATTTGCGTCCCGTCCAGTAATAGAAGCACGAGTAACTGAAATACTAGGATTTACATAATCTCTGCCAGGGTTGTCTATGATTACTTCCAGAATAGCTCCATTTCCATCCACCCGCAATCGTGCTTCTGCTCCCTGTCCGCTTCCAGAAAGATCATCTATGTCAACTACATCATTAGCTGTATAACCCAAACCTTGATCAACTATCTCTGCATAAGATATACCTTTATTAGTAACCATATTAGATGCTGATGATACAAAAGTTACATACTCTCCATTTCCACTTATTGCGGCTTCTTTGGTGTCACCATTAAGTGGAGTCGATCCTGATTCTGTTAAACCGGCTGTAAAAAATGGCTGTATTTCGTTCTCATCCCATAAAATGACATCAGAATGATTATTGTTATCTACATTTCCAGGAACTAAATTCGTCGAAAATGTTGTAAAAACAATTCTACTTCCATTTTCATCTATCGCAGCATCAAAACTATCTCCATTTCCATTTGTTAACTGGGTTATTGTTCCGCTACCATTATTAAAATCATGATCAAATATGAAAACTTGCCGGCCACCAACATTACTAATGTTCAAGTCTAAATTAGTTGCCTCTGATTCGAAAACAATTCTTGAACCATCAAAATTTATGAAAGGATAAAAACTACCCTCATTGCCATCAAATCCAAAAGTATTATTGGAGATTTTTGCAATATATCCACTAAATACATAATAAATAAATACATCAACATGGTTATTATTATCACCGGGAACCAAATTCGATGCAAAGGAGTGAAAAACTATGTATCTACCATCACCACTAATTTTAGGTGCGTAACTTGAACCATTTCCATTGGTAATTTGTGTAATTTGACTGGTAGAAATACTATGAAGAAAAATCTGTGTGGCATTAACATCAAAAGATTCAAATACTACAAGATTTCCATCAAGATCAGTTGAGGGATGACTGCTTCTATCTGCTTGGCCACCTGTAACCCATGAAATCTCATGTGAATTCTCAGAACGAATTGATATGACGGGTGTCTCAGTAACAAAAACAGGATTTGCTGACTGATTAATCGTTGTTAAGATATAAAAATCTCCCTCAAAATTATCAGGTAACATTTGCACCCAATCAACTGTTACTGTTTCATTAGGTAATAAACCTAAACCGAGTGAATTTGCACCGCCACCCATGTTTACTTGCCGCAAAATATAATCCGTTGAGCCAAACTGAATATCCCGGGACAAAGCAATTGTGAGATTAAAGTTATCAGCTGCACCAACTGCACCTGTACCTTCATTTCTTGCTACTAATTCCAACCTAATAGGATCATTTCCTTGAAATGAACCTACATTTTCTGAATCAAATAAAACCGTAGCATCTATGACTGCATTTGTGCCCACGTTAATATTAATGACATGTACTCTACCATTATTATTGTCAGCTTCTTCGAATATAATACCTGATGAATCAACAGTAAGTGTTATATTGTTATCACCATTTGGACTATTTTGAGGTATAAAAAAATCAGGAAAAGTAAAGTTCAGGTCTTGCACGCTTCCAACAATCGGCCAAGGAGTATTGGGTGGAAAATTATTTCGATCCGGAAAAATTATCCATTCTGTGTGTCCATTCAAAGTTGCTTGAATTCTAAAAAATTGCTGAGCCTCAGTAGCAGCTATATTCACATTTGAAATGGTACCACGCAAATCGATGTATGAACCGGGTGTAGTCGAAGTCGGCGTACCTGCTGTTCCTGAAATTTGAAGATCAGCAATAATTAAATTGAAGGGATCATTTGCGATCGGATTACCACCGCCTGTAACCTGTGCATGGGCTACCCAATTTCGACCTGCTTGCCATTTATCATCCTCGCTCCAAGGCATTGAGAAAGTAACGCTGAATGTTTCAACTCCACCCGAATTAAAACCCGCATTAAAAACGATCGTGGGGTTTGACAAAATCCGTACTCCTGAAGGATCTTCAACAAAGATATCGAGCTGAACTGGTGAACCAGCTGTTATCGGAGGGGATACACCATCATGGGTAACCCTACCAGAAATGTTCAGTCCACCCCCAACCACAACATTTCCTATAGGGTCAAGGTCAACTGTTAATGTCTGACCAAAAAGATTACCTGCAAAAACAAAAATATATAAAATGTTTCGGAACTTCTTCATCAAAAATGAAAGAGCTTAAGGAGTTTTCCAGCTCTTAGATTGGTAGTCGTAATAAATTCTACTTCCTTGATTAAATTTCCAATAGTTCCAACCATAGTTTTCACGATAAAAATATGGGTAAATATTCGCTTTCGTCCACCACCAAATATTCATTGTCGAATCCCAAAACCAATATCCATCATTATTATCAGGGGTAACGGTCAGCCATTTATGATCAGGATGGTATATCCAGGATTCACCATTCGAGAATATTGTTCCAAACCACGATTCTGTCCACCCTTGCTTGCCGTCCAGAGAAGTACCGGAAAGACTAAGTTTATTATCTATCCTAAGCACACCCAAACTAGTAGTACTCATACCTTTGCCGTCAGATATCAAGATAGATAATTTCATTGTCTGTCCTGCTTGATTAATAAGATCATCAGGATCCTCAATAGTGACTGTACCATCTGATGAAATTGAAAACGGTAATTTTCCATCTGCATCCATATCAAAATTTGAAGAAGTGATCGAATAAATCAAATTATCACCATCTCCATCTGTTGCAGAAATATTGGATGCTAATGAACCCGAACTCCATTTATCTGCACGAATAGAAACATTAAAATCATTGGCCATTGGTGGAAAGACATTAATGTAACTAATTAGACTGCTTAAAGTTGAAATATGATTCGAATCCACTGTTAAAACCAATTCCTCAAGGGACGGTGTCGACGGGTCAGGATTGGTGTATTTTTCAATAATGGACTCTTCTATTGCCTGTTGATTTTTTGCTAAATTTTTGGCCAATAAGGCTGGTGTTCCATTAAAGTTCAAGCTTTCACTCTCAAGTGCGTCATCTGATACCTCAAGCAGTGTTACAGCATTTGAAATTTGGCTGGTACTGGCACTCGGTAATGAAGTAGTAAGTGAATTAATTAAAACATTTCTATCATCTAATGGATTTGTATTTGAAACTGACATAGTCTTAGCTAATTCATTAATTAAAGTACTTCCTGCATCCCATGAATTTGAGGTTCCGGCAGATAAATTAATCGCAAGTGCATCTGCTTGTTTCATGAGATTTGCCAATCGAGCCGTGGCAAGCAAAACTTCTTTTGCAGATTCATTACCATCCAACGCTTCAGCCAATGGATCAAAGTTTGTCGGATCTGCACTCAACCCAAATGCCAATTTAACTTTTGAATTTGCATCTTCTTTAGAAAGATTATTATCCAAACTCATCAGAGAAGTAACCAGTGTAGTTAATGGACTAATAATAGAAGAATTAATGTCTGCCTCATATTGCCCGGTAAAATTACTTTCTATAGTTGGATCATAACCCCCTGAAACTATCAACTTCGCTTCATTTGGATCTAAAATATTATTATCACCACCAAATACTTCCAATTCTGAAGATGTTAATCTAA
>JABGWZ010000101.1 GCA_018675995.1 Opitutia bacterium
CCCATTTCATCTGCAAGAATTCCGCCGAGTTGGTTGCGGAAAAGGTGCAGGAGCCAAGCAACACCGGTAGTCTGGTAGGGACGTAGGGTGTTTAGTAAAGAATCGTTCAATTTGGGCGTGGCAAGGGCGGACAGATCGCGCAGGGCGGTGCTTCGCTTTTTCCACATTGCGGGTGGTTTAAACCGGGGGTCTAGTTCAACTAAAAATTCCTCGAGGGCAGGAGCCTGAAATTTTTCTATTGGATGACTGGTTCGGGCGAGCAGGGGGGCGTCCGGATTGCCGGAGATTCGCCGTTGGAGACGGCTTGCTTTTTCCTTTAGGTCACGGGTAAGCAGGTAGACTTTCTGTTCGTGCCGGACATGGTTCTTTCCGGTGGCGAGAGCATGCTCGAGTTCGTCTGCAGGGACATCGCCCGCGTGTATGCTGACTTCGACTTCAGCCAATTCATTTGACTCCGAGGCGGAGGTGCGAAGTTCCGCTTTTTGAATAGCCGAGGTGAGGTTTCGAAAATTGTCAGTGAATTCAGCATCGTAGTCGAGCTCAAGGTCTTCCTGATGGCTGGCGAGGAAGTCGAGCACTGAGGATGGGTCCCGAAGCCACCACCAGTGCCGGTGTGACCGGTCACGTAGGAAATTCCACTCCCTGAGTAGGCGAAGGACATCCTTGTACCCAGGGTGTTCGGCTGAAGGTAGGATAATACGTAGGTATTCAGTGGATCCCTCCACTTCTATTGCGGGGCCATTGTATTCGGGAATGGATCGTGAGGGCGGGGAGTAGGGTGTGTTGTCCTCAATTTCTTCCTTTATTTCCCGTACCGGTCTTGGGCGCTCGGGTTCGGGTAGTTCAATATATTCGCTTACTTCATCGAGTGAGCCATTAATCCATTCTATCGCTTGCTCTGGATTATTAGCGGGAAAAAAGCAGGGTACTTTATGCAGGAGCTTGAGTAGTTCACCAGTTTGACGAAGATCGAGTTGAAGAAAAGAGGTAATGGATCCGCCGCACCATTGGGATAGAGCAAAGAGGGCAGTTCGTTCGGCCTCTCCAAGATCGGCAAAAGCGTTCGGAGAGATTTTTTCCGGGGTTGCTCGTGACCCGTCCTGCAGCTCAATTTCGATCTTTGCCGGAATTGCGTTTCTTTGTACACAGCCCACCACTGAGGGTGGCAGGAGAATGCGCAATTTCACCCTTCGGTATGAAAGGAGATCCCTTCCAGGGCATCTTTAAGGTTCAGTCCATTAGGTGCGCCTCCCATGGCGAAGTCAGGTTTGCCACCTCCTTTGCCACCTAGTTTGCCAGCGAGTTCGCTAATGTACTTTCCTGCCTGATGACCTGCGTCAACTGCTTCCTGCGAACATATACATACCATTCCGAATTTTCCGCCGGATTCGCTCGCAAGTAAAACCACAGACGGAGCTACCCTTTTATTGACCTGAGCGGCAAGTGAGCGAAGATCGTTTGAATTTTTGTCAGCAATAACTGACTTAATGATACGAAGTGCACCTACTTGTTCGGCACTTTCAATCAGTTGATCAGCCAATCCAGCCTGTCCTTTTTGTTCGAATGCCCGAAGCTTTTTATCGAGTTCTTTATTTTTTGCCTGAATTTGTGAGATTCTATCCGTTACCTCATCGGGTTTACAGGCAAGTTGGCGGGTGAGTTCCTGAACGAGAGAAACTCGTTGGTCTGTCCATTGAAAAGCGGAGAACCCGGCAACCGCTTCGATCCGACGGGTGCCGGCAGAAATTGCTGATTCGCTGATTATCCGAAGCGATCCTATTTCACCTGCAGATGAGACATGGGTTCCCCCGCAAAGTTCCTGACTCCAACCTCCGAGGTTAACCACGCGCACCTTGTCGCCGTACTTCTCATCAAAGAAAGCGATGACCTCTTCGGGTTTTTCTGAAAATGGAACCTCGTAACTTTCAAGGGTGTCATTGAGAAGAAGTTTTTTATTCGTAATATGTTCAATTTCCTCAATCTCTTTTGGCTTGATGGCCTCGAAGTGAGAAAAATCGAAGCGTAATCGGTCGGGTTCGACAAGGGATCCGGCCTGACGAATATGTTCACCCAATACGGTTCGTAGTGCCCAGTGCAGGACATGAGTGGCAGTGTGGTGCCTTTGGATTGCCTGCCTTCTTTCTAGATGGACATTTAATACGGCATCCTGCCCAGAAAAGTCAGCTTTATCCGGACTGGATTTAAGCTGATGTAAGAAACGCTCCGCCTTATCTTTCAGGGTATTAACGATGGGAATGGTCTGGTCCCCAATGAAAACGCTTCCGCTGTCTCCAACCTGACCACCCATTTCAGCATAAAAAGGAGTTTTTTCAAAAACCAGATATTGAGTATCACCCTGTTCGATTACATCGATGCACCTTGTGGAAAAGTTTTTCAGGTTATTCATCTCGAAGCCTGAAAATTCAGTGGCATCCGCATCGTTTGATTCCTCACTGACAAGTATGTCGATAGATTTATGTGCTTGCCTTGCCCGTTCGCGCTGTTGTTCCATTTCCTTTTCGAAACCTGACACATTTACGGATAACTCGGATTCACGGGCCATGAGTTCGGTCAAGTCGAGAGGGAATCCATAAGTATCATAAAGTTTGAATGTAAAATTACCGGATAATTGATCGCCTGGTTTTAAATCCTTAACTTCCCGGTTGAACAGTTCGATTCCACGATCGAGAGTTTTATTAAACGATTCCTCTTCTGATAGGAGAGTCTTGATGATTAATTCTTCCCGATTTCTAAGCTCAGGGAAGAAGCTGCTCATTTGTTCAATCAGCGTGGGAGCTAGAAGATGGAAAAATGGTTTTTCAAAGCCCAGTGTCCTGCCGTAGCGAATTCCCCGGCGCAGGATTCGGCGGAGTACATAGTTTCTGTCACCGTTACCAGGTAAAATTCCATCCGCGATAGAAAAACAAAGTGCACGTAAGTGATCTCCAATTACACGGAAAGCGACATCGATTTCCTCCTGCTCATTGGCTGGATTTCCCTTCGCTGGAAGGGTGGATAGGTATGACTTTCCGGATAATTCAGAAACCTTTTCAAAAATTGGGGAAAATACATCGGTGTCGTAGTTGGATGTGGGTTTGGAAAAATCCGTAAATCCATGGGTTGACTGAATAACCGCAGCAACCCGTTCAAATCCCATTCCAGTGTCTACATGTTGGGCGGATAGAGGACTAAAATTTCCGTCGCGGTCTGCATTGAATTGTATAAAAACGAGGTTCCAAATTTCGATGCATAAGTGCGAGTCTGCATTAACAAGTTTTCCTTGAGTGTCTCCATCCTGAGTGAGGTCGATATGTAACTCGCTACATGGGCCACACGGCCCAGTTTCACCCATCATCCAAAAGTTATCTTTTTTTCCACCTGTGACCACATGGTTTTTTGGGTCGAGTCCGGCTTTTTCAAAGATTGCAGCCCAAAAATCATAGGCTTCCTGATCAAATTCTGCAGGGTCTCCATCACCGGGTTTGTAAACGCTGGCGTATAGACGATTGGCGGGGAATTTCCAAACTTTAGTCAGGAGTTCCCAGCTCCATTCAATAGCTTCTTTCTTGAAGTAATCACCAAATGACCAGTTCCCGAGCATTTCGAAAAATGTATGGTGGTAGGTATCGAATCCGACATCTTCAAGGTCATTATGTTTGCCCCCTGCACGTATACATTTTTGAGTGTCCGCAGCCCGGTTGAACGGGGCTTTTTGATCGCCCAGGAAGAAGGGCACGAATTGATTCATGCCGGCGTTGGTGAAGAGTAGATTAGGAGATTCAGGTAGCAGTGACGCTGACTGAACAATCTGATGTTTTTTGGCCTCGAAAAAATCGAGAAAGGATTGTCGGATTTCTTGAGCCTTCATCAGAAAAATTTTTTAAAATTACTTGAGGTTGTCAATAATTGCATTGCCCATTTGATCTGTTCCCACCGGGTCTCCCCCCATAGCAATATCGCCGGTTCGAAGACCGGAGCGAATACTTTCCTTAACAGCATTTTCAATCGATGTAGCAGCCCCTTCAAGGCCAAAGCTGTATCGGAGCATAAGGGCAGCGCTAAGTACTTGAGCACATGGGTTGGCAAGTCCTTTGCCGGCAATATCGGGTGCGGTTCCACCCGCTGGTTCATATAGACCGAAGGGTAGGCCAGCATCATTTTTCTGTGTCCCCAAAGAGGCGGATGCGAGCATGCCAAGGGAACCACAGATTACCGCTAATTCATCGGATAAAATATCGCCGAACATATTCTCAGTAAGGAGGACATCAAACTGGTTCGGGTCTCGGACCAGTTGCATGGCGGCATTATCCACATACATATGACTCAGCTCAATATCAGGGTTATGTTTTTGAACGCAATTAATTACTGTTTCACGCCAAAGAACAGAGGTTTCAAGAACATTTGCTTTGTCCACTGAACAAATTCTGCCATTTCGAAGTTCTGCTGCTTTAATTGCAAGTTCTGTAATCCTTTCGATTTCAGATGTACGATAAACCATTGTGTCAATTGCCTGTTTTTCACCGTTTTCCAAGACGGTGGTTTCCTTTGGCTGACCAAAATAGATACCTCCAGTAAGTTCTCGTACGCAAAGAGTATCAATTCCATTGGCAACTGTATCAGCACGGAGTGGGGATAAATCAGATAATTCAGGATACAAATTTCCGGGTCTTAGGTTGGCAAATAATCCAAACGCTTTACGAATGGGAAGAAGAGCCGCTCTTTCGGGTTGTTCTTTTGGGGGTAAGTTTTCCCACTTCGGGCCTCCAACTGAACCGAAAAGTATGGCGTCTACTTTTTTGCATGCCTCAAGTGTTGAATCAGGAAGTGCTTTGCCATGGTTGTCGATACCGATCCCGCCAACATCATGACCGCTAGTTTCGATGGAGAAATCGTACAGATTCCCAAGCTTTTGGAGCACTTTTAGAGCGACATCCATGACTTCCGGACCGATCCCGTCACCGGGTAGAGTTGTAAATCTTAATGTTTTCATCAAAACGAGCATTGATAATGTTTCAGAGCCAGCCTGCAACGTTGAAAACTTTGAGTCTTATAGTTACTAGGATGTCATTGACAAAAAACTTCATTTAGGCATGATAAATCTTTTCAACAGTCTCACCCTCGAAGGAGCGAGCCCTGCTCGCTTTTTTTGTTTATAATTAAACCCACCTACACAAATCAATCATGAGTAGCGAAATCCTCGCAGTTCTTGAATATATGGAAAAAGAAAAGGGCATCAGTCGTGAAGACATGATCGCCACGATTGAAAGCGCCATTAAGACAGCCGCTGAAAGAGGAGTAAACACCTCTGGAGATGTTCGGGTCGAAATAAGTGCTAAAACGGGTGCCATGAAAGCTTGGTCCCGTCTTGAGGTCGTTGAGTCTGTTTCCGACACTTCCACTGAAATACACTTGGATAAAGCTAGGTTATATGCTGACAGTCCGAAAGTGGGAGATTTTGTTGAGCGTGAGCTTGACCCATCATACCTAGGCCGAATTGCTGCGAAAACAGCAGAGCAAGCTATTAAGCAAAGACTTCGCCAGTTTGAAAAAGAACATATTTACGATGAATTCCGTGATCAAGTTGGAAACTTGGTTACTGGAATTGTCCGCCGCAAAGATCGTGGTGACTTAGTAGTTGAGGTTGGGAAAGCCGAGGCTTTGCTTCCTTGGCGTGAGCGTGTTCCTGGCGAGGATTGGGTTCCTGGGGAGCGGATTCGATGCTTACTCAATAAACTTGAACAGCATGGGCGTGGTCCTGAGTTAATTCTTAGTCGGTCCAGTCTTAATTTTGTCCGTAAACTTTTTGAAATGGAAGTTTCTGAAATTGCGGATGGCACAGTTTCTTTGGCTGCAATGGCTAGAGAACCCGGTTACAGAACAAAGGTATGCGTTAAAAGTACAGATCCTAAAGTCGATCCGGTTGGAGCCTGCGTGGGAGCCCGGGGAGCCCGTGTCAAAAGTATCGTAAGAGAGATGAACGGTGAGAAGGTTGATATTGTAAGATGGTTTGAGGATCCCATTGAGCAGTTGGCTGAGGCATTAAAGCCAGCCGTGCCTCAAAATGTCACCTTGGATCGTGAAAAACGTAGGATGTATTTTGAAGTTGTTGAAGACGATCTTTCTGTGGCGATTGGAAGAAAAGGGATTAATGCCCGTCTTACTTCGAGACTTCTCGGTTGGAAACTGGACATCGGTAAGGTTGTGGTTAAGCAGGTCGGTTTTGATGAAAGAAAAAGCAAAGCTGCTGAAGCACTGACTTCAGTTGGAATTGAGTTTGAAGTAGCAGACCGTCTGGTTGCTTTTGGTTTGGTTAGTCCGGAGGCATTTGAAGGAGTGACTGCAGGTGACTTGGTCGGTTTGGGCTTTGATCAAGAGACTTCTGATACAATACTTTCTAAAGTGTCATCTGCTGATTCTGGTGCTGAAGAATCTGCCCCAGTTCAGCCTGATACTGAATAGACGGAAAATATAATTTTAAATTTATGAGTGTACGCGTTCACGCAATTGCCAAACAGGTTAACAAATCGAGTAAGGAGTTGATCGAGATTCTTACTGAACGTGGATACGAAATAAAGAGTGCGTCGGCATCGATAGACAATATCACTGCTCAGTCCATCATTGATGAATTTTCCGCTTTAGTTGAAAATGAAAATGTTGAGGTTGATGTTGACACCAAACCTGAGCAGGTAGTGAAAAGTCAAACTTCCAAAAAAGCTCCTATTGTTAAAAGCAAGACAGAGATTGAGGAAGAGAAAAAACTTAAGGAAGAAGCAAAAAAAGCGGAGGTGGAGAAGAATAAACCAAAGGTCGTTGCTCCTGAAGTACCTCCCCCCCCTTCCAAAGCACCTGCCGTCCCTGCTCCTCCTTCGACCCGTGCTTCTGCACCGCCACCTCCCACGACGGCTGGTAAATCAGCCTTGCCGTCTCCCCCTAGTGCGTCAACTGCTGGCAACAGTTCAGTAGACGCAAAAGATGGTTCAGTAAGCTCATCAGCAGAAGATGTGGTGGTGGAAGGGAACCTGATCCTTATCAAGCCTCCTATTGTTGTTCGTGACTTTGCCAGTTTTATTGGACTCAAACCATTTCAGCTAATTTCTGAACTCATGGAGATGGGCATTTTTGCCTCAATGAACCAAGCTATTGATGAAGAGGTTGCTCGAAAAATTGCGAAGGTCAAAGGCTTTGAACTAGAAATTAAACACCGTGGCGAAAAAGCGGAAACTGCTGAGCCGAAAAAGAAAGTCGTCATTGATGAAAATGACGAAAAATTCCTTAAGCCTAGACCAGCAGTTGTCTGCATTCTTGGGCACGTAGATCATGGCAAAACAACCCTGCTTGATACCATACGGAAAGCAAATGTGGTGGCAGGGGAAGCAGGAGGCATCACGCAACATGTTGGCGCCTATCAGATAGAGCACAATAAACAAAAAATTACCTTTCTCGATACTCCCGGACATGCCGCTTTTTCCAAGATAAGAGAAAGGGGGGCGAATCTAACCGATGTTTCCGTTTTGGTTGTAGCTGCAGATGATGGATTTATGCCACAAACTGATGAGGCTTTGAAGTTTGCTCAGCGTGCACAAGGAACTCTGCTTGTTGCCATTAATAAAATGGACACTAAGGGAGCTGACGCAGATAAGGTCAAAACTCAGATGCAGGAAAGATCAATTGCTTCAGAAGATTGGGGCGGAGAAGTAGTAACAGTTCCAATTTCTGCTCTTAAAGCCGAAGGTGTTGACGAACTTCTCGACATGATTTTGTTACAGGCGGAATTGATGGAATTGAAGGCGAATCCGGATGCAATTACTGAAGGAGTTATTGTGGAGGCTCGCCAGGAGGTTGGTCGTGGACCAACCGCCACTGTTATTGTACAAAAAGGAACACTGAAAATTGGCGATGCCATTCATTGCGGCTCCGTTTATTGTAAGGTAAAGGCGATGATTGATGACCAGGGAGAGCAAATTAAGCAAGCTCCTCCATCTACCCCAGTGAATTTGCTTGGTTGGTCCGGAGTACCTGAGTCTGGCGGTGTTTTCTCCCGGTCCAAAAACGAGAGAGAAGCAAGAAGAGAAGCCGAGGAATTTGACTTCTTAAGCAAGCAGGTTGAAGAAGTGCCAGTCGAAAAAGAAGATACTGGTGAATCTGATGAAAAAACCGGTGTTGATGCTCTTTTTGCAGCAATTTCACGCAGTAAAACAACCACTTATCGAGTCATATTACGGGCTGATGTACAGGGGTCGCTTGAAGCACTGAAGGGGTCACTTGAGGTAATTACCAGTGATAAAGTGATTTTAGAAATTCTACAAGCCGATGTCGGGCAAATTACGAAGAATGATATCAAAATGGCAAAAACCTCAAACGCTGATGTTATTGGATTTAATGTAAAAATGGAGAATGGTGTTATGGGCGATGCCAAACATCATGATGTTAAAGTTTTTCAAAACCAAATCATTTATGAAATTATTGACTTGGTGAAAGATAATATGGCCGAATTACTAGAACCTGAACTAGTTGAGAAGAAAGTTGGTCGGGCGGAAGTTAGGCAGGTATTTCGGGTTAGTAAAGGGCGCACAGTTGCTGGTTCTATGGTTATGGAGGGATCCATTGGTAGGAACAAAGTTGCTCGCCTTGTTCGTAACGGAAAAGTTTTGGGAGAAGGTAAGGTGGATACGCTCAAGAGATTTAAGGATGATGTTATGGAAGTTAAAGCCGGTTTTGAGTGTGGCATAAGGCTTGATACCTTCGAGGATTATGAAGAGGGTGATGTGATTGAAACTTTTGAGGTCGATAAAGTTCGTCCTTCCTTGTAGTTTTTTCTTTTGTGATGAGCCTTCGTCTTGCTCGAGTCAATGAGTTGGTGAAGCGGGAGATCGGAATATTTCTGCGTAGAAGGTATCGTTCTGAAAGTGTTTGTTGGACAATCACTGGAGTTGATGTTTCTGCTGACCTTAGAAATGCTACAGTTGCTTACTCTGTTATAGGGGACGACTTGAATGCCCGTGAGGCTCAGCATTTTTTTCGAAAACATGCTGGTGAAATACGCAAGGAAGTAAGCTCTAAAGTAATCCTTAAATATTCTCCCAAGTTGTCATTTGTGCGTGATCTCGGGATTGAGCGAGGTAATCGAGTCATGGAGATTTTAGATGACCTTGAATCGGATGAATCATCCTCGTCCTAATTGGCTTGCGGAGTGTCTCATAAGGCACACTAATTGTCACAGTACAGTAGCATGGTGTCTCACTTAATTATTTTATTAGATTTTGCTGTGCCCCTTTTTTAGCTTAAGCTGTTGATATTGAGTAGCTTAAGTATTAGCCCTTGAAAAGGCATGATAGTTGCAGTATTGTGTTCGTGAGCAAAATAATAGGTATCGATCTTGGCACGAGTAATTCGTGTATGGCAGTAATGGAAGCGGGTGATCCCAAAGTTATCCCGAATGCGGAGGGGACCCGCACCACACCATCAATTGTTGCTTTTAGTAAAAATGGTGAAAGATTAATTGGGCAAGCTGCCAAAAGGCAGGCTGTAACAAATCCTGCCAATACAATATTTTCTTCAAAGAGACTTATTGGTAGAAAGTACGATGAAATTAAGGGCGAAATTTCTACTCTACCTTACAAGGTTGTTGAAGGCAAAAATGGTGCCGCAGTAATTGAGTGTGATATAGACGGTAAGGCCGAAACTTTCATGCCTGAGCAGATTTCATCCATGATTCTCGGTAAGCTTAAGGCTGATGCAGAATCTTATCTTGGCGAACCAGTTACTCAGGCAGTTATTACTGTTCCAGCATATTTCAATGACGACCAGCGCAGAGCAACCAAAGACGCAGGATCTATTGCAGGATTGGAAGTCATGCGGATTATCAATGAACCCACTGCAGCATCCCTTGCATATGGTTTGGATAAGAAAGGGGAGGAAACAATCGCTGTTTACGACCTTGGGGGTGGAACTTTTGATATTTCTATCCTTGAAATTGCTGAAGGTGTTTTTGAGGTTAAGTCAACAAATGGGGATACCCAACTTGGCGGTGACAACTGGGATGAAAAGATCATTGAGTGGCTCATCAGCGAATTTAAATCTGAGCAGGGGATTGACCTTGGTGGTGATCCAATGGCAATGCAAAGGTTGAAAGAAGAAGCTGAAAAAGCAAAAATGTCGCTCTCATCTTCTCAGTCAACTGACATCAATCTTCCTTTTATCACTGCAGACTCTTCTGGTCCAAAACACTTAAATATAACTTTATCTAGATCAAAATTAGAACAGATTTGTGACGATCTTTATGCTCGCACTAAAGGTCCGTTTGAATCGTGCTTGAAAGATTCTGGATTGAGTTTGGGAGATGTGAATAATCTAGTTTTGGTCGGCGGAATGACGCGGAGTCCGAAAATTGTTGAGCTCGCTAAGGAGTTGGGCGGAAAAGATCCTAATCAGGGAGTTAATCCAGATGAAGTTGTTGCAATAGGTGCGGCTGTGCAGGGAGCTGTTTTACAGGGTGATGTGAACGATGTTCTTTTACTCGATGTAACCCCTCTTACACTGGGGATTGAAACTGCAGGTGGTGTATGTACTCCAATGATTGACAGGAATACGACGATTCCTACCAAAAAGGCACAAACTTTTTCTACCGCCGCTGATAATCAGCCTGCAGTAGATATCGTTGTCTTGCAAGGCGAGCGTTCCATGTCGAATGATAATAAAATACTTGGAACATTTAAATTGGACGGTATTTCCCCTGCGCCCCGGGGGACTCCACAAATTGAAGTAACTTTCGATATTGATGCAAATGGTATTTTAAATGTTACGGCCAAAGACCAAGGGACTGGTAAGGATCAGAAAATTACGATCTCTGGGTCATCGAGTATGGATGAAGCTGAAGTCGAACGTTTAAAAGAGGAAGCTGAGAAATTTGCTGAGCAAGACAAAGACAAAAAGGAGCAGGTCCAGGTCAGGAACGAATTGGATACCATGGTCTATCAGTGTGAAAAACAACTTTCTGATCTGGGTGACAAAGCACCGGACGACCTCAAGGCAAAAATCGAAACTTTGCTAGCTGACACGAAAAAAGTGTTGGAGGATTCTAACTCGACTAACGACGATTTAAAGAAGGCTAAAGACACACTGCAGAAAGGCTTTGAAGAACTTGGGCAAGAGGTCATGAAAAGCGGGGGGATGCCCGGTGCAGAAGGAGCAGGCAGTCCTGAGCCAGAAACTGATACTACCAAAAAAGAGGGTGGTAAGAAGAAAGATGATGACATTGTTGACGCAGACTTCGAAGTTGTCGATGAGGAGGAAAAAGAAACCAAGTAATTTTCGATGTGGAATAGGATGCATTCCAACTTTTACATCAATTAACTAAAATCTAGTATAAACCTAACCTAAAACAAAAGGAATATGAGCAAACCAAAAATAACTCCGTTGGGAGATCGCGTCTTGGTCCAGCACGTCGATGAAGACGAGCAAATCAAAGGCGGGATTATCATCCCAGACTCAGCAAAAGAAAAATCACAAGAAGCTAAAGTTGTTGCACTTGGAACTGGCAAGAAAGATGACGACGGTAAAAATGTCGGATTTCAGGTCAAAAAAGGAGACTTAGTACTAATTAGCAAATACGGTGGAACTGAGGTAAAGCTTGACGATGTTGAATATCAACTAGTTCGTGAAGATGACATCCTTGGAATCATTGGATAAGGCTCCTTAGCTAACAACAATAACATTAATTAGAAAATAAAATCATGGCTAAGCAAATATTATTTGATGAAGCAGCACGCAAAAGAGCCCTCAAGGGTGTCACCACACTTGCTGACGCGGTAAGCGTTACATTGGGACCAAAGGGTCGTAATGTTTTAATCGACAAGAAGTTCGGTTCTCCAACCGTAACAAAAGACGGCGTAACTGTTGCAAAAGAAATTGAATTAAGTGATCCATATGAAAATATGGGTGCACAAATGGTTCGTGAAGTTGCATCGAAAACTTCCGATCTCGCAGGTGACGGTACAACAACAGCAACAGTTTTGGCTGCTTCTGTATATCGGGAAGGTCTTAAGAATGTAGCTGCTGGTGCTAACCCAGTTTATCTGAAGCGCGGAATCGACAAAGCTGTTGAAGCTGGCGTTGCCAAGTTGCTTCGTGACAGTAAGAAAGTATCCGATCGCGAAGAAGTGCGTCAGGTTGCAACCGTATCTGCTAACTGGGACGATGAAATTGGCGAAATTATCGCTGATGCAATGGATAAAGTCGGTAAGGACGGAACTATTACTGTTGAAGAAGCTAAAAGCATTGAAACTACACTTGATGTGGTTGAAGGTATGCAGTTCGATAAGGGATATTTGAGTCCTTATTTCTGCACCAACAACGACACAATGGAGTCTATTCTTGAAGATTGTTACATTCTTATCAACGAGAAGAAGATAACTGCATTGAATGACTTACTTCCAGTACTGCAACTTGTTTCCAAACAAGGTAAGCCTCTTCTTATTATCGCTGAAGATGTTGAGGGTGAAGCTCTCGCAGCCTTGGTGGTTAATAAATTACGTGGAACATTAAATGCCTGTGCTGTAAAAGCTCCTGGCTTTGGTGATCGTCGTAAGGAAATGCTTCGTGATATTGCAATTCTTACTGGTGGTCGTTGTATCACCGAAGATCTCGGTATCAAACTTGAAAATATCGAACTCGCTGACCTTGGAAGAGCAAAGCGTATTTCTGTGGACAAGGAAAATACCGTAATTGTTGAAGGATCAGGTAAAGCTTCTGACATACAAGGTCGCGTTAAGCAAATTCGCCGACAAATTGAAGAGACAACATCTGACTATGACCGCGAAAAACTTCAGGAGCGTTTAGCTAAGCTTGCTGGTGGAGTTGCAGTCATTAATGTCGGTGCTGTTTCTGAGCCCGAAATGAAAGAAAAGAAGGCTCGTGTTGAAGATGCGTTACATGCTACTCGTGCAGCAGTTGAAGAGGGTATTTTGCCAGGCGGTGGAGTTGCTCTTCTACGTGCGGCTAATGCAGTTGAAAAAGCTGCATCACTCCTTGAGGGTGATGAGGCAATTGGTGCTGCGATTGTTCGCCGTGCAATTGAATCTCCATTGCGTAAGCTTTGCGACAACGCAGGAGTTGAAGGTTCATTAGTTGTACAACAAGTTCTTAAGTCAAAAGGTGCAATGGGTTACAATGTTGCAACTGATAAGCATGAAGACTTGATCAAGGCTGGAGTAGTTGATCCTACTAAAGTGACTCGTACTGCTTTGCAAAACGCAGGATCTGTTGCTGGTCTTCTATTGACGACTGATTGCATGATTACTGACATTCCAGAGGATGAAAAACCTGCTCCTGGTGGACATGATCATGACCATGGAATGATGTAAGGTTTCTAATCTTATTTCACACTTTAGGGGCACTCAATATTGAGTGCCCCTTTTTTTGTAAAAGTAAAATTTGTCATCGATTCAAAAGATTTTTCCCCCATCATTATTAAATGAGCAAATTTTTGTTACCTTTATTTTATTTCTCCTTGTTCATTTCTGTTAAAGGGAATTCATGGCCACAATTTCGAGGACCCACTGGTCAGGGACATGTAATTGGTGAGTCCAAACTGCCTTTGAAGTGGAATTCGGATGAGGGAGTTACTTGGCAAACATATTTGAATGGCAAGGCATGGTCTTCACCTATTTGTATTGATGATCAGTTATTCCTTTCCAATGCGATTCAAAAGGATGGACTTCTTCAATTGGAAATTATTTCGATTAGTTTTAAAAGTGGGCGAATTCAATGGATAAAAAAATTATTTGAGTATGAGAACCTTCCGCGGATTCACAAAAAGAACAGCTTTGCAAGTCCCACTCCGTTTTACGATGAGGGTAGGGTATTTGTTCATTTTGGAAATCTTGGAACTGCCTGCCTCGGATTAGATGGCGGCTTGATTTGGAAACAAAAACTTGATTATTCGCCAGTGCATGGAAGCGGAGCATCCCCAGTAGTTTTTAAAGATCTCTTATTGCTGAGTGCGGATGGAGCTAAAGATCCTTGCCTTTATGCATTGGATAAGCTTACGG
This sequence comes from Opitutia bacterium, assembly GCA_018675995.1. Lineage (GTDB taxonomy): Bacteria > Verrucomicrobiota > Verrucomicrobiia > Opitutales > Seribacteraceae > Seribacter. The sequence continues at coordinate 14,049 of JABGWZ010000101.1, forward strand.
GCACTATTAAGTGGAAAGCAGCACGGGATAGTAATGCCAAGAAAAACTTTTCTTTTTGTACGCCTACGGTGATCGAGGAAAAGGGGGAAATTCAAATTATAAGCCCAGCTAGCGATTATGTTTTCGCATATGATTATAACGGCAATCAAATTTGGAAATTTAATTATCCAAACGGGTATTCAGTTGTGCCGAGACCGGTCTATGAAAATGGTATTATTTATGTTAGCAGCGGATATGACAGTCCAACCCTTCACGCTATTCGTTCCAGTGGTCTGGGTGATATTACCAAGTCCCACCTCGTATGGGAAACAAGGAAAGGTGTTCCTCGGAATTCTTCAGTTTTGGTTGTTAATGATATGCTTTTTATGGCAGCTGATAATGGTGTGGTTTCCTGTTTGGATGCACTTAACGGAAAAATTTACTGGATGGAAAGGGTCGCGGGTTCCTGCTCAGCTTCTTTACTTTTAGCGAATGGCAGAATTTATTTATGTGATGAAAATGGTAAGACTTTTATTTTTAAGGCACAAAAAGAATACAGCTTGATTGCAACAAATGATTTAGGGGAAAGAATGCTTGCATCTCCAGTTGCGTACCAAGGTTCTTTGCTCTTGAGAACAGAAGAAGGAATTTGGAGAATTGGCAAATAAGGTTTATGCAGAAGCTTTTTCTTCTGCTGAGAATCGGTCCGATTGTTCATCGGCATGATAGGAAGAGCGTACCAACGGTCCCGATTCAACTACTTTAATACCAAGTTCTAATGCTTCTTCTTTCCAATTCGCGAATTCCTCAGGAGTAGCCCACCTTTTAATGGGTGCATAGTCTGCACTTGGTTGAAGATATTGACCTAATGTAAGAACATCGAGTTGAATAGATGCTAGATCTTGAAGTGCCTTGCGGATTTCATCTTCTTCCTCGCCTAATCCAAGCATGATCCCAGATTTAATCGGAAACCCAGCATTTTTAGCGTAACTGAGTACATCTAAGCTTCTTTGATAACTTGCAGTTTTACGAATGGGACGTTGCAGCCTTTCCACAGTTTCCAAGTTGTGATTAAAAATGTTGGGCTTTGCTTCGAGTACAATGTCTAAGTTCGCAAATTCTCCTTTGAAATCAGGAACTAGGACTTCGATAGCAGTGTTAGGATTTTTTCTGCGAACGGCACGAATTGTGGCTGCCCATACTTTTGCACCACCATCTGGGAGATCATCGCGAGCAACGGATGTAAGGACACAATGTTTAAGGCCCATTTTTGCAACCGCGTCAGCAACCCGAGGGGGTTCGGCAAGGTCAAGTTCTGTGGGCTTACCAGTTTGAACAGCACAAAAAGAGCAGGCACGGGTACAGATATTCCCTAATATCATTAATGTGGCTGTTCCTCTGGACCAGCACTCACCCATATTCGGGCATTGGGCACTTTGGCAAACAGTATGCAATTGGTTCCGGTCTACAATATTGCGCACTTCATTGTATTCCGGACCCGCTGGAAGCTTAGCACGAAGCCATTTAGGCTTTTTCTCTCTTTGCTTTTTTTCCATATTTTATTGAGACTGTTTAATTTGCTCGGAAGAGATGCTTGCTGGTCCATCTTTCCCTGCTGTTTTGTGGTAGTCCCCACTAGACTGATCTTTCTCGTATTTAGAAAAGCCGTGTTTTTTTAGATGATCAGCAGATAGGCTTTTATTTTCATGCCTTGATGTATGGCGAAGGGAAAGCGATGCACTTGTTAAAACTTTTTGCACGGGTTCATTGCTGAGGGGATGTTTAGAGAGAGGTGGGGCATTGATCTCCTGCTCAACCTCAAATATCTCCTCACGACCTTCTGCGTTTAGTGTTTTATACCTGTATATTGGCATTAGCAGGTATTAGGCTGATTTCTTTTTTCTTGGTGGGAACTCAAATCCGATCCCACCGTTATCTTTTAAAATAAGGTTTGCGTCAAAAGGCCGCTTAGTGCGACGGGATACAAATCCTTTAATAAGACCTGTCTTTTTCTCGTTCACCAGTTTTTGAAATTCTTCAAGTGGTATTTCTTTATCTAGCAATTTGCGAGTTATCCTAAAGGAGCAGGCTCCATCATCAGCAACCTTCTTATGATCAACGCAAATGTAAGCAGTCTCAGTTTGCTTAACTTCTTTGCCACAGACTGGACATTGAGCAACAACTGGTGCCTCACCGATACTTTCTTTTTCTTTTGATTCCTGTTCTTCGTTATTTTGAAAAACAAAATTCACTTTATATTCATCGTCTAATTCAAGAATGGCAGAAAAAGGTTTCCCGGCTTTCGACATAAAGTTATCAAGTGGACCGATCTTTTTATCTTTTAGAAGGACTTCAACCTCTTCGACAGGAAGTCGTCGACTGGCGATGCTTTTGGGAATCCGAAAGTCGCCCTCTATATTTTGATAAAATCCTAACCCTTCAAACAGTGGTTCTTCGTTAACAGGAGAACGGAGGGGCGTTTCCTTGAGGTTGGCAGCAGATTCTGTGAATCCGGTTGTTTTTGAAACAAATTCTTCTGTCAATAAGGTAATCTCTTTCATGAATTGTTCCCTAGTCATGGAACCTTCTTCAATAAGACGAAGTTTATGCTCCCACTCACCTGTCATACTTGGACTGGTAAGAATATCCGTTCCTGCGGCATCCAGAAAGTGAAACAGGTCTTCAGCTTTAAGGTTCGGATGGATTTGCGTACCCTCACGACGCATGTATTTTTCTTTGATTAGATGATCGATAGTAGACGCCCGTGTTGCGGGTGTACCTAGTCCCTTTTCTTTTAAGGCTTCAGCCAGTTCCTCATCATCCACAAGCTTTCCTGCACCTTCCATAGCAGATAGAAGTGTTGCCTCCGAGTAGCGAGGCGGTGGTTTTGTCTGGTCTTTTTCCAGCTCAGATTTGATAACATTTGCCTGGTCGCTATCTGCAGAGGAGAGGGCAGGTAGAGTGTCTTCTGGTTGGTTGTCTTTTCCGTAAATGGCCAACCATGATGGTTCAACCAAGACTCGTCCTTCGGTTTTGAAATCAAGACCGGAGAGCGTGCTTGTCCGGGTAGTCACATCCCACTGAGCTGGGGGGTAAAAGACAGAAATAAACCGCTTCGTGATTAAATTGTAAATTTTTCTTTCATTGGCATCCAGCTTAGCCGGAGATGTACTGGTTGGAATAATTGCAAAGTGATCACTTATTTGTTTGTTATTGAAAATCTTTTTATTTTTTTCATCGACCCAGTTGGATTGTAATGCCTTCTGAGCGTGTGGAGCTAATTCACCAGAAATTGATTCGAGTAAGTTTATGCATGTTGGACCATAATCCTCTGGAAGTGCTTTTGAATCAGTTCTGGGATAAGTAATTACTTTATGTCTTTCATAAAGTGATTGAGCAATCTGTAGTGTCCTACTGGCAGGGTAGTGATGTAAACGGTTAGCTTCTCTTTGAAGAGTGGTTAAATCATAAAGTCTACCTGGGCTTTGTGGAGACCTTTTCTTTGTTTCCGTTATTTCTGCCTTATCCGCATTTTGAACGGTTTGGAAAAGTTCATCCGCTTTTGCTTTATCCCAAATTCGATCTATCCGGTCGTGTTTGTCGGAATCACTTTTCTTAAAATCATTCCTTTGGTATGTTCCGATATAATTTCCTTCAGTCAGCTCAAATGTGGAGGTAATCTTGAAAAATTCACGGGGTATAAAAGAGTTTATTTCTTCCTCCCTTTTTATCACAACAGATAGAGTGGGTGTCTGCACGCGCCCGACAGTAGAGACTTGTCTCCCTGCACTTCTAGACCTTTTGAGGGTAACAGCTCGTGTTCCGTTAATTCCGATTAGCCAATCTGACTCTGATCGGCAACGAGCGGCATCCTGAAGGGGTTTGAGTTCTTCGCCATCCCTAACATTAGCAAAAGCATCCTTGATCGCCTGATCCGTCATTGAAAGCATCCAAAGTCTTTTTACTGGCAACTTAGATTTGGATAACTCGTAAATGTATGTGAAAATAAGCTCACCCTCTCTTCCCGCATCACATGCATTAATAACTTCAGCCACATCTTTTCTCTTAAGCTGTTTTTTGAGTTGCTGAAATTTTTTCTTGGTGTTGTTGATTGGTTTGAGTTGGAATTCCGGAGGGATAATTGGAAGATTGGTAAGTTTCCAAGCCTTTAGCTTTTTATCAAAGTCGTCTGGCATGAAAAGTTCGACCAAATGCCCAACAGCACAATCTATCACCCATTCGTCATTTTCATAATAATCTTCTTTTTTCGATACACGCCCGAGAACTCTGGCCAAATCTTTTGCGACACTGGGTTTTTCAGCAATAACTAATTTTTTCACGAATAATATATAGTATTAGGCAGGAAGAAATTGTTCGAGTACTTCATCCATCGAGGACAATAAATGACCAATCGATTTGTCAGTTTCATCTCCCATATTCGAAACCCGAAAAGTTTTACCTTTGATTTTTCCATACCCACCATCAATAGCGATTTTCTTTGACTCGCGAAGTGTTTTTACAAAACCGGCCAAATCAATGTGTAAATTATTCTTGAGACATGTTAGTGATTTGGATGCAAATTGCTGCTGTGGCAGAAGTTCAAACCCATGTCCTTCAGCCCATTTGTGGACAAGTTGGTTTAGCCGGGAATGCCTTTGGTGTCTATTCTCAACCCCCTCACTAAATATTTTATTAAGGGTGTAATTAAGTGCATGGATCAGTGGAATAACAGGAGTGCTCGGAGTCATTCCCTTGGCATGATTTGATCGGAATTCAAGGAAATCAAAATAGTAACCTCTTCCTTCGGTCTGCTCAGCTCTCTGGAAGGCTCGTGCTGATACTGTAAACAGAGCCAATCCGGGGGGCATCGCTAGTGCTTTTTGGGAACCTGTTAAAATAACATCTATGCCCCAATCATCTTTGGGGATGGGTACCACTGAAAAAGAACTTACGGTATCTATGATGGAAATAACATCGGGGAATTCACGGAGTACATCCATGATTTCTTTGAGTGGATTCATCATACCGCAAGAAGTTTCGTTGTGAACCAAAGTGACCACATCATAATCACCGCTTGCTAATTGAGTTTTCAAATCATCAGGGTCAATGTGCTGTCCCCATTCGACTTGTAGCGGGTCAGCCTGTAATCCTGCTCTTTTGGCAACATCAATCCATTTATCTGAAAAAGCACCACACATACAGCAAAGGACTTTTTTACGACACAGGTTGCGCAATGCACCTTCCATGACTCCCCAGGCACTTGAAGTAGATAGGAAAACAGGATCCTTGGTTTGAAATAGTTTTTGCAAGTTTGGCTGGCAGGACTGATACAGATCCACGAAGTCTGTGCTTCTATGCCCCATTACGGGAGTACACATTGCATGGTAAGTTTCTTCCGATACATTCACAGGACCGGGAATGTGCAATTTATAATCAATCATATTACTCTTCAATTTGGCTGGTTAAATTTTTAAAATTTGTGTTGTCATTTTCTATTATGACAAGGCGAGGTTCCCAAACCGTTGCTTCCTCAGGGTTGAGCTCGATAAATGTCAGGATAACTAGGAGATCTCCTGGTTTACCTTTATGTGCAGCAGCACCATTTAAGGCGATTTCACCAGATCCGGCAGGTGCCGGGATGCAATAAGTTTCAAATCTCTCCCCGTTGGTTATGTTACCCACCAATATTTTTTCATGGTTAAGGAAACCGGCTGCTTCCATTAATGTTCTGTCAATGGACAAACTACCGGAATAATCCGGTGAAACTGAGCTCACAATAGCACGATGAATTTTAGATTTTAAAAGTGTAACTTGCATGAAAAAGAAGAAATTTGAATTCCATATCAAATCCTATTCAGGTTCAAAGTCAATCGATCAAGAAACCTACTTGTAGAAATCCGGTTGTCAGTATGTGACTAATCTATAGAAATAAGATTTTTATGTCAGAAAGTAAAAGTAAATGGAATGCATTTGAATCTTTTGTTGAAGGTGTAATTTACGACCGTGATTTGTCTGTGTCGGCCCGTCTTTTTGGTCTTTTTTTAAAACCTTTCTCAATCCTTTTTTCGGGAATTGTCCGCCTTCGGTTGTTTTTGTATCGGAATCAAATTTTCTTCAAAAATAAACCGCTTGATTGTTTTGTAATTGTTGTAGGGAATCTGACCGTGGGGGGAACCGGTAAAACACCGGTTGTTGAGCGCTTGACCAAAGAGCTTATGGCAAAAGGAAGAAAAGTGGCAATTTTAAGTCGGGGGTATAAAAGTAAGGAAGAGAAACCGAAAAAACGGTTCGGACTTTTTCCTGAAAAAGTATTTTACCCACCGAAAATTGTAAGTGATGGCGAAAATTTGCTTTTAAATTCAGAGGATGCCGGTGACGAGCCATTTATGTTAGCGAAAAACCTTCGAGGGGCAGTTGTTTTGGCAGACAAAGACCGGGTGAAAGCGGGTTTTTATGCTATAGAGAAATTTAATGTTGATACGCTTATTTTAGACGACGGTTTTCAGTACCTGCCAATTAGAGGAAAAATGAACTTGTTACTTATCGACCAAACCAACCCATTTGGCAATCGGTGCCTACTTCCCCGCGGGATTTTAAGAGAACCAGTTCGACATCTCTCCCGTGCTTCCTATGTACTATTAACCAAATCGGACCTTGATCCTGAATTGGAATTACTTGAAACAATCCGGAAATACAATCCAAGTGTCGAGATTATTCGTTGCGTTCATAAGCCAAAATATTTTCAGGAAGTAAATACAGAAGTTACTCATGGCATGAATCTTCTTTTCGAATCATATGTGGGTGTGTTTTGTGGCATCGCTTCGCCTCGTGGTTTTGAGGATATCATACAGCGTATGTCTGGGGAACTAAGGTTTAAAAAGCGCTTTTTAGACCATCACCGATACACACATATTGAATTAGACCGTTTGTTTTTACAGGCAAAGAATTCGGGTGCTGATGTAATGGTGACTACAGAAAAAGATGCGGTCCGCATTCCCCATAATTATAAACCAATCATTCCATTTTACTATGTAAGAATGGAGATTGAGATTATCGAGGGATTCGATGATTTTGAGGCAGCGGTTGATGATATTTGTTCATCGAAAAATCCCACAATCACTCTTTAAAAGAAGGGTGAATGTAGTGTATACAAGCAGAATATATTAAGTCTAATTAAACTCGCGGACGGTTTGAACTAAGGCGTGCATACAATCAATTTTTGCTTGAGGTCGTATGCCATGACCGAGGTTGAGGATATGCCCCGGGTCACCCTTCATTTTATTTAAAAGTTCAAGAGTGGTATTTTTTACAATCTCCGGTTCCGATTCGAGTAAAGCAGGATTGAGGTTACCCTGGAGGGTAAAACCAGATGGTAAAGACTTGCGTGCAGATCTTAAATCAGTCTCATGGTCCACACTTATTCCGGAAACCTTTGACTTTGAAAATAGTTTTAACCTGTCACTGGGTGCTTTGGCATAGAGGATAACGGGTACTTGATCAGAAACTGCATCGGCAATTTGATCAATCCACTTTAACGACCATTCATATACTTTGGAGTCGGGACAGAGTGCATTCCAACTGTCGAAAATTTGGATCGCATCCACGCCTGACTGAGCCTGCATCTTAACATAATCAATTAAAACCGTGGTTAACTTTTCTAATAAAAGTGCAAAACTCGCTGGCGAAGATTTTGCCCATTGAACAGTTTTGGGGAATTGGTTTGTGGAGCCTCCGTCTACCATGTAACAGGCAAGGGTCCAAGGGGATCCACAAAATCCAAGCATTGCCTTACTTGAATCAAGTTTTGAGCGGAGTAGGGTAAGGGCCTCTCCAACATAGGAAAGTTTATTAACTGACTCATGGGTATCGAGTTTATCTAGGCAACTTTTACCCTTTAGCCTGAAATTCATACCAATTCCACCTTGTTCTCTAAAGTGGTAAGGTTGTCCCATCGCTTCTGGTATAACAAGGATATCACTGAATATAATCGCTGCATCGAGTTCGAACCTGAGCATGGGTTGAAGGGTAACTTCAACAGCAAGTTCTGGTGACTTGACCATTTCTAGGAAACTGTATTTTTCTTTTAAGGCCCGGTATTCAGGTAGGTAGCGTCCAGCCTGCCGCATAACCCATAAGGGTGGGCGACCAGAGTTTTGATTTGCCAATGCATTAATTATTTTTGTGCGGGATGTCATTTTAAATTAAGCCAATCTTTTGGGCTTAAATAGTTTTTGTATAAATCCTCTTCTTTCGAGTCTTTCTCAGGTTCCCATCCATATCGCCAGGAAACTTGAGGAGGCATAGACATTAATATAGATTCAGTTCGACCATGTGATTGTAGGCCAAAGTGGGTTCCGCGATCATAAACAAGGTTAAATTCAGCGTATCTGCCTCTTCTGTACAGCTGGAATTCTTTTTGCTGATCTGTATAAGGAGAATTTTGTCTTTTTTTCAGAATAGAGAAGTATGCCGATTGAAAAGTGCTTCCGACTGTTTCCATAAAAGAAAGATTTTTGGGGAAGCTTCCGGAGTTTTGGTCATCAAAAAAAATTCCACCTACTCCCCTCGTTTCATTACGATGGGGCAGGTAAAAATAATCATCGCACCAATTCTTAAACTTCTCATATAAGTTAACACCTAAAGAATCGCATGCTGATTTTGCCTGGTTATGCCACTCAATCACATCCTCTAAGATGGGGTAATAAGGGGTAAGGTCAAAACCACCGCCGAACCACCATACAGTCTGATTTTCTTTTTTAGCTTCAAAATATCGGACATTCGCATGCGTGGTCGGTATATGAGGGTTGTCAGGATGGAAGACCACGGACACGCCCATTGCCCTGAAAGATGCACCTTCTAATTCTGGTCGGTTCTGTGTTGCAGTTTTAGGGAGATTTGAACCTGAAACATCGGAGAAGTTGACACCTCCTTTTTCTATTATCTGTCCGTTTGCAAAAGCGATTGTTTTTCCGCCTCCACCTTCCTCTCTTTCCCACTCATCTATTTTCGTATGTACCAAAGGATCTACCTTTAGTAGATGGTTTTGCAGGTTTTTCTGTAATGAAAGCAGGCTGGTTTTAACCTGCCTGGCTTGATCTTTCTGGGACACTTTAAATCAGAAACTGATTTGGGGTAACCAAATTTTGCTACTCTTCGGTTTCATCATCCGGATCTTTTGCCAAATAAGCTTTGGCACTTTCCAGGTCTCCGCAGGTTCCCCATTCCTCACATCCATCCAAATTATTCCACATCTCAGCATCATCACCAGTTGCTATGATTGCACCTCGTAAAGGGATTTTCATATCTTCGATCTTTTCCGCAAATTCCCCGACCACTTCCAAGGATGGATCATCCACTTCATCTAACTCAGAAACATCTATGATTAATTTTACAATACCCTCATTTATGGTGTTACGAATTCTCGTATCCATATTTTCCTTAATATCATCAATAACAAACGCAGATAATTCATTGGGCACTTTGAAATATAGAAAGTCATCTACAAAGCTGAAGTATCTGGCCGAAGAATCCAAGCTCATTACTTTGTACATGACCGCCACTGTTTTATCAGGGTTAAAAGGCTTTGTAATACAATCAGCAAATCCAGCATTGATCGCTTTTCTACGAGCATCTTCATCGCCCTGAACAATCATGGCAACCACTGGTGTGTTTAGGACATTATGGTTAGTTTTAAGCTTTCTTCTTAAGTCCACGGCCAGATCGTTCGGTAATGCCATACTGATCATAATTGTGGCAAAAGTAGTTTCCTCACACATTTTGATAGCAGTTTCCTCGTCGTTGGCACTTCTTACATCCCATTCACTTTTGGCAAATATTTCAGTTAATTGATTGATGATGTTGGGCTTGTCTTCAACAACAAGGATCTCGGTTTGCCCGGTTGTCTGTTGAGGATAAAAAGTTCCGTTTGCGACCATTTCTTTCGAAACTAGACGATTCATCCTGTATAGTCTTTTGCCTAAAGTTTTAATAAGCTTAACGGATACGGAGGGATTTTTGGAAACAATTTTCTCAATGCTTTCTTCTAAATGCCTAACCTTTGCGGGAGTTTTTGCTCGAATAGTTGCATCTCTTTTTAACCCAAGTATCTCACTGAGTTCTCCAAAAATTGAGCCAGGTTGGTCGATTTCTCCGAGAGTTTTACCTTCACGAATAACCTCTACCGAACCAGATTCGAGAATACAGAAACCTTTTCCGATCTCACCGTCATTCAAAATTATATCTCCTTCTTTGTAATCAACTATATTATTCATATTTCAAAAATGTATTGTGTTTTAGTACAAAGTTTCGGATGAAATTCGCAAGCGAGAAATCGGGTGTAGTGAGTTGTTTTAAACTACACAATTCAAATGTATCATTTGAATTCAATTTTTTCAATCTTCACGCTCAAGTTCCCAACCATTTCTGAAATGCCAACTCCGACTTCAGTTATCGAATTTTCATCAAGGGATGAAACCCCAAGTGTTATTCTGTCAGGATGTGCACCAAGTTTTTTTAAAGCCGAGTCTAAAGGTACCCACTTTCCTTTTAACAAGAACTCGGTCCACATGTGAAAACCTAAAATATTTTTTTCATCCTTAAAATTTTTCATAAAAACAAGTCCAGAGGCAACTCTTGTTGGGATCCCCATTGTTCTGCCTAAAGCTGCGAGGAAAACTGCATGCTCCGTGCAATCCCCCTCCCGTGTTCTCGCGACCTCTGTTGCCGAGGCAAAGCCAATATGGAAATTTTTCTTATTTATAAAGTGATGACTGAATAGGAAAAGTTTTTGGGATAAATCGAAAATATTTTTTGAGCCTGCTCCCGCTATTTTTGCAAGCGATTGGATTATTGGATCATCTGAATCTATCATTATACTGGGAATGGTGAACTTAATATTTGGAACAATTCTTTTGCCAATATCCTGTTTTTTCCAGTTATCTGTAGAAACTTCTACAAGGTAACTGCTATTATTTAACCGTGTAACAACCTGGTTTCTACTTTCATACAAATTATGAATAGTTGTTCCGTTTAATGTATCGATTTTAAATTGTACAGTTTTTGCACTTTTAGGAATTTCTTTTTCCAAAAAAACCAAAGTATTTAAAAGGAATTCAGCAGAATCAGAACTTTTTTTAGCCTCAGCCATAGAACATTGTTTGATTTCGATTGCGAGTCCGCCTAATTGCATGGTTGTTTGAACCGCGAATCCATTTTCGTCTAACCAATTCATCGTCGATACCTTGCCATTATCTGTGGAAAGAGAAATTTCAGTTGCAAAGACCTGTCTTGGTTTTCCGCTAATTTGAATAGTACCGCTGCCCAAAGTTTTAATCCTGGCAATAGTTGGTGCCTCCATTCCAAAGTCAGCAGAGTAGATTTTTGCTTCTATCTCATTTCCGGCTGTCTTAAAATTGTTTTCTTTAAGGATTTTAAGCAAACCCCATGTCATTAATCCTTCTGGGTCTAATTTGTAACGTTTTGTATCTTCCCGAAAAAACTGTTTTTCTTGAACAATAATTTCGTCACCCTCAATTCTACCACTTTTTATAACCGGTACCCCTGCCATTTTTAATTCTCCTGAAAAAGTTAAAATTTCCCCATCGATTGACTCCACAGTTTTTTCAATGGATGTGATTTCAATCGGAACGCCAACCCGTTTTATAGATAGATTGAAAATACTTTTAGAATATACTTTATTATCTTTAATTCTCATGATCGAATGGGCATGTCCGACCTTCGAATTATCAAGGGAAACTTCATACCAGCGATCCAGTTCCTTGAAAGAATTAATGCTATTTTCAAGTGCGAAAAGGGATAATGACGGTGGCCAAAGCAAGAATATACACGCATGCATTGCTGTATACTTAAATATAAATTTCTTGGCGTGAATTACCACTCTTACATTATAGTTTTTTGTGCATATGGTATTTGAAGTCAACTTGATCCTCATTAGTCTAATAGTCGAGTTAACAATTTAAATTATGAGCCAAAAATTTGATTTCATTGTACTAGGAGGAGGAAGTGCTGGATATGCTGCTGCCCGCACATTTCATGAATATGGTGGATCTGTCGCAGTTGTAGATAGTGCAGAGGAGTTGGGGGGACTTTGTATTCTGCGAGGATGTATGCCGTCTAAGACACTTATCTATTCAGCAGAGGTATTACACCTTGCCCAGAAAGGAAAGATTTTTGGATTTTCCGGAAATCTGCCACATGCTGACCTTGCAGCCATGCATGCTCGCAAGAAAGATGTCATTGCTGAATTTGCTGATTATCGAAAAGAACAGCTTGAGGATGGACGGTTTACCTTATTCCGAAGTGCCGGGCAAATCGTTGGACCTCAAATGGTCGAACTGAAAGACGGTTCAATCTTAAGGGGGCAGAAAATCCTGATTGCCACAGGCTCAAAAGTTAAAGTTCCGCCCCTGAAAGGCTTAGCCGAGGTGAATTATAAAACCAGCGACGATGTTCTTGACCTGAAAGAAGTTCCATCGGAGTGCGTGGTGCTGGGTGGAGGGGTGGTTGCCTGCGAACTTGCTCAGTTCCTTGCCCGAATAGGGTCTAAGGTTACCCTACTTCAAAGAAGTGATTCACTACTTAAGGAATTCCCTGAAGCGGCTTCTGTTTGCCTGCAGCAAGTAATGAAAGGGGAGGGCGTTGATTTGCAGCTTGGTGCCGGGATGAAAGAGTTCTCACAAATAAATGAAAGTACGGTTCGGGTGAGGTATGAAATTCAGGGCGAAGAAAAGCAAACTGACACATCTTTCTTATTCCTTGCTCTTGGCAGAGAGCCTGCAACCAATTCCTTGAACCTGGAAAGTTCTGGAGTTTCCATAGAACCCAGTGGTCATATTCAGACAAACCATTTTCAACAAAGCACCTGCCCAACAATTTATGCAGCTGGCGACTGCGCGGGTCCCCATGAAATCGTACACATTGCTATTAAGCAGGGTGAAACCGCCGCACTCCATGCACTTGATAAGAAGGTCCGTCCAGTTAACTATGATTCTCTGCTCTCGGTTGTTTTTACAGATCCGCAACTTGCCGTTGTCGGTCATTCTCCGACTCAGCTAAGGGCAAAAGGAATCAACTTTTCTTCTGCATCCTATCCGTTTGATGACCACGGAAAATCCATTCTTATGGATGCTAAACATGGGTATGTAGCGGTGCATGCTGAAGGTGAAACAGGGAGGGTCTTGGGTGCGGAATGTGCGGGTAAAGACGCTGGTGAGCTGATTCATTCCATGTCAGTTGCAGTTGGCTTACAGGCAACCGTGCACGATTTATTGAAAGCAGACTGGTATCATCCCACTTTGTCTGAAATTTGGACTTATCCATTAGAGGATTTGGCGGAGGAGATTACTGAAACAGCCTAGAAAAAGTAAAAGAGCATGAAAATTGCACAGCCGGCCAGTCCGCCTGCCCAAAAACGATCTTCTCGATAAACGGCTTCCCTATTTTCTGATGCTTTTAACCTGGCTGAAAGATAAAAGCAGGTGAATGTCCATAGTGAACCTATCCAAGCTGCATGTACGGGCTTTAAGGTTTCGAGTACAACAAGGCTGGCAAGCACTGCGTATATAAGGAGTGTGATTGCTAAAGTTTTCCAAAAAACAGAGAATTGTTGAGGTGTAAATATATCTAGTCCAATCCAGGTAAGTTTACCTTTTTCAGGATCCGCTTGTGTGCTTTTACTAACTAAAATGTGAACGAGGAGACTAAGCAGGGCAGAGATAAAAGCACCATGCATAAAGTTAAGTTTAGAGCCAAAAAGATTGATTAATGTTTGATTCCCCTCAGCGACTGATGCGTAGAGTGGTGGAATTCCATAACTGAAGATCACTCCTGCAATGATTGCACAGACTCCTCCCGCTGCTGTTGCTCCTTTCCAAAACATGCCGACGATAAAAGCTATTACGACTCCAGCAATAAGGTTCCCCTGATGTTTTGCCACATGCAGAAAGAAACTATCCTGAGAATTCGGATCCATTGTGAAAATGGTTAGAATCCCGGCGAATATAATAAATACAATTATCCAAATTCGACCAATTGAGATTAGTTTTCGATCGTCTGCCTTTGGGTTGACGAATTTTTTATACAAATCAAAGGTCATGATTGTAGCAGCAGAATTCATCATTGAGTCCAAACTGGAAAGAATTGCACCAATCATTCCCGCCGCAATCAAACCAACCAAACCATAACCAAGTGGGGAAATTAATTCTGTAAGCAGCTTGATGAAAACCGCATCCTGAGCAACATCAAGATTTCGGTCTTTAAACAAGTAATATGCGGCAATCCCAGTCCCGATTGAGAAAAATGGAATGAGCAGTTTGAAGAAACCGGCAGCTAATATTCCGATCCTTGCTTCCTTGTCAGTTCGTGCGGACAGAGCTCTTTGTACAATAAACTGATTCGTGCCCCAGTAATAAAAGTGCAAAACCATTAAGCCGGTTAAGACCCCAGTCCAAGGTAGAGACCCATGGTTGGAAGCATTATACAGATGAAGCCGCTCAACGCCGTCGCTTCCTAGGTCTCGGGCAACCAAGTTCGCCCAACCGCCAATTTCGGGCTGTGAGAATGTAACATAAGCCACAAGTAAACCAGCAAGAAGAAGGAGTACGGATTGAATTACATCGGTTACAATAACTGCTTTCAGTCCACCAAAAATCACATAGGCACCTGTGACTACTGCCATTATTAAAATACCTATTTTGTAGTAAAACGGTTCCACATCACCGGGCGAGATATCAGGATTACTTACGCTCCCCCCAACAAAGAAAATTGGGATCGGCAAGGAAGGGTTGCCCGTGATTACTTCACCGTTTAAATCGACTTTAGTTATTTTTCCGTCCACAACGACTGCGGACAGGTTTTCACTGAACTCCGAACCGATTCTAATTTTGGGTGATGAGCCATAATTTTCACCCCCATAGTTAATCTTAATTTCAGTTAGAATACCCTGCTCGTCTACTACTGATTCGGCCACTGCTTTTCTGCCGGTGTCTCCCTGTAAAAGTAAATTGATCGAGCGGGAACCAATATAAAATCCTGGAACCATTTGAATGACCACCATAATAATAACCATTATCAAGGCATAACTGACCCGACTTTTATCATCATACCTTTTGCTTAAATAATCACTCAGAGTGAATACATTGAGCTTTCTGTAGACGGGCAGAAAGAAATAGCAAAGCATGAGTAACCCGGCGATGGCAGTGATTTCAAAATGGCTTTGTGCGAAGCCAACTGCAAAGCCAACCCCCATCATTCCCACAATATGGTTAGCTGAGACATTAGAGCCAAAGATCGAGCCGGCAACTCCCCACCAACGCGTGCTTTTTCCAGCTAGAAAATAATCTTCAGAACTTTTCTCTTTTCGACCGGACAAAAGTCCAAATAACATTACGGTAAAGAGAGATCCAAAAAAAATAACTAGGTCAGTTGTGGATAGCAGGCTGTTCATTCTTACACACTAACTTATCGTTAGCCTTGTCGAAAAGAGTAAACTTTCATTCCCTTTAAAGTAAATGAGCAAAGTAGATTAACATTAAGCTAACTCCCAATTTAAAGATTTGGGAATGATGAGAAGCTTGATGCTTTTTTTATCTGGGCTTTTACTTGGTTCTAGCTCTAACACGTAGGTATTGAGCACCACCCTGAGCAGGATCTGAGTTTTTACCCGTGGTTTCGAACAGAACTCGCTCCATACCTCCTCCTGCAGCTTTA
>JABGWZ010000195.1 GCA_018675995.1 Opitutia bacterium
ACATGTTCTTTCTCAAGGGGAATTTTTCAGTGGTCAACTTTTTAATGGTGGAAACTCAAAGGATTCGTAATTTTTGTATAATAGCGCATGTCGATCATGGCAAAACTACTTTGTCTGATAGACTGTTAGAGAGTACCCAGACGGTTATGGCCAGAGAGATGAAAGAGCAGTTACTCGATTCCATGGACTTGGAGAGAGAAAGGGGGATAACCATAAAATGTCACCCGGTTTCGATGAATTATCGATACAAAGACGGAACTGAGTATCTCTTCAATCTTATCGACACTCCGGGTCATGTTGATTTTTCTTATGAAGTTTCAAGAAGTTTAGCTGCCTGTGAAGGAGCGTTACTACTAGTTGATGCATCACAGGGCGTTGAGGCACAAACTTTGGCAAATGCTCAACTTGCTGATTCTCAAGGTTTAACTATTATTCCAGTGATCAATAAGGTTGATCTGCCAAGTGCTGATGTGGAGCGTGTTTCAAAACAAATTGAGGACATGCTGGCAATTCCAGCTGAAGAGGCGATTCTTGCCAGCGGTAAGTCTGGAATTGGGGTAGATGAAATATTGGAAGCCGTTGTCGAACGACTTCCTTCTCCTAGGTGGGCTGATTATTCTGCTGCCCGTGCTTTGGTTTTTGATAATCAATTCGATTCCTTTAAGGGTGTAATTTGTTATGTCCGGGTTTTTTCTGGCACATTTAATAAAAACGCTAGTCTTCTTCTCATGAGTGATAAGCGAAAGACTCCGATAAAAGAGATTGGCAAGTTTTGTCCTCAACCTGTCCCGATGAAAAGTTTAGGTATGGGAGAGGTGGGGTATGTGGTCACTGGGATTAGGGACGTTGCGGAGATTAAAATTGGTGATACAATAACTTTGTCCGATTCGCCTGCAGAAACAATGTTGCCTGGTTATAAAGAGGTAAGACCTATGGTTTTTAGCGGACTTTATCCATTGGATACATCAGATTATGAAAAACTGAAAAAGAGTGTTGGGAAGCTTAGGCTCAATGATGCTGCTTTTACTTTTCAGTCTGAGACATCAGTTGCTTTAGGGTTTGGGTTTCGATGCGGTTTCCTAGGTCTACTTCATATGGAAATTGTTCAGGAACGCCTAAGGCGAGAATATGATATTGATTTGATTTCAACATACCCAAGTGTTGTCTACCGTGTTCATTTAACGGTTGGTGGAGTTGTTGAAGTTGATAACCCCTTAGATTTACCGGATACTACAGAAATTCTTAAGATAGAAGAACCGACGATTTTAGCAAGAATCCATGCACCTAATAATTGCATAGGGGATCTGCTCACACTTATTACTGAAAAAAGAGGATCGTGTAGTGATACTGAAACAATTGATGAAACAAGAGTGATGATGACCTGTCACCTGCCTTTGAATGAAATTCTGGTAGATTTTAACGATCGTTTGAAAAGTGTAACTCACGGATATGGATCGATGGATTATGATATGGCTGATTATGAAGAGTCCTCCCTTGTGCGAATGGAAATCCTTGTAAATGCAGAACCCGTGGATGCCTTTTCTACAATTGTGCACCGAGATAAAGCTGAAAATCGGGGGAGGGTGCTATGTTCGAAGTTGAAGGACATTCTTCCAAGACAATTATTTAAGATTGCATTGCAGGCAGCTGTTGGTGGCAAAGTAATTGCACGGGAGACGATCAGTGCCATGAGAAAAGATGTCACTGCAAAATGTTACGGTGGTGACATCTCCCGAAAAAGGAAATTACTTGAAAAGCAAAAAGAAGGAAAAAAACGAATGAAGCAAATTGGTAATGTCAACATTCCACAAGAAGCATTTGTTCAAATTTTAAAGAGTTCAACTTAGATTTATTTATGAATAATTCAGAAAGAGCGAGCAGATCACAAAAAAAAGGAGCCCGAGAGATACTGCGTTTAGGCGAAAAAGCTTTGGCTTATCGAAGGGATATTCTAACTGAGGATCAGGAGAAAAAGCTAGAGGTTTCCGTCTCTGAATTAACCGGGGTTCTTAAGTCAAAGCCTGTCTTAATAAGCGAGCTAGAACAGAAAGCCGAAGAATTAGACAATCAATTAAAAGAGTCTGGGGGTCTGTATTACCACAAAAAAGGTTGGGTCGAAAATGTGGAGATGCTGATGGTTGCTGCGATTGTAGTCATAGGAATTCGAAGTTTCTTTTTGCAACCTTTTATAATCCCAACGAATTCAATGTATCCATCTTTTTTTGGCATGCAGCCAAATTTGTACTCAGATGCGACTGAAGTACCAAATATTATGGAGCGAGGATTAGATAAGGTTTTGCTTGGTGCTTCCCATTACAAGTTGGAACTCGAAAATTCAGGAAATCTTTATTTGTTACTACAGAATGGAGGCAGTTTTAGGTTTGCCAATGCGACATTTCCTAATGGTCGCTTTTTTCTTTTTCCAAAAACAGTGAAGGAATATGTTTTTGAAATAGGAGGGAAGGAACAAATACTACAAGTACCTGCAGAATTTGATTTTGATACATTGATTGCACAAAAATTTGCAGGAATAGAAAGTTTAAGAGATTTACCCTTGATTATCGCTCAGGATCAGGGATTTACGGGAAACCGATTAAAGCTCTCTGAAAAGAATTTTAAAAAAGGTGATTTGGCGATTGCATTTGATATTCTTCTTGGCGATGCACTTTTTGTTGATCGTATGACTTATAATTTCGTGAAGCCTAAAGCGGGAGATCCAGCCGTTTTTAGGACTGGTACAATTGATGATTTTAATCGGCAAATAAATACCCCAGTGAAAAGTTTCATTGGTGAAGATAAGTATTACATTAAGAGACTTGTGGGTGAACCTGGGGATCAATTGCAGATGATTGTACCTGATAATGTTTTCACCAACGGAACTGATGTCCGAAAAGGAACCCCCGGAATTATGTACCGTAACGGTCAAGTACTTTCTGGTAACATTGCATTCGAGGAAAATAACAAACGGGTCCAGGAATTAGCGAAAAACCCAAATGCGGATAATCC
>JABGWZ010000049.1 GCA_018675995.1 Opitutia bacterium
CTAATGAATTGGAACCGCTAGCTTTAAAGCAATTTCCTGACGAATTACCAAGGTATAGAAAATTTAAATTTAAACCTGCAATCGCACCAGAAACTGGACCACATACAAAATAGAAATCAGAAGGATTATCGGACTTCTGCAAAAACGTGGTAAACGAAAATTTCAACCAAGCTAGTTGGTAATTAACTTCGGGTAACGAGCACAATTCCTGAATTAAGGAAAGGGAAAGCTCATGTGAACCGTCTTCACAAATAAAACCCCAATTTGCCCTGTAAATTGGTTCGTAAACATTTCTTTGGTTACCGCTTACTGACTGCCAGTGCTCATTTGTTAATAATTTTGATGGATCACAAAATGGAGATTTCTCACCCTCTCCGTCGTTGTAAATTACAGGTTGCTTTCCCTTTGGCCAATCATTCAGCCAACCAATTGGATCCACGAAAAAATCTACAGGAGAAAGATTTGACATAGAAGACAACTCAGATTCTTCAAAAACCAAGTGATGAGCTAGGTAATTAGTTCGGCCAGTATGGTCGTTCCCGGCATAACAAATACGACTTAAAATAAGAAAAACTCCTGAAGATAAGCTAAGGGTTCGATAAGCATGAATAACAGGCTTAAGCCCTGTTCCCATTTCATAAAAACTTAACCTCTCAAGCTCCCTTTCTAAAAGGTGGTCAAGATTGTGATGTCGTGCAACCGTGCAATAACCACTCGATCCAGGTTTTAATCCGTTTGGAACGCTGGTAAATATTAATTCCTTGGGCATTTTTTAAACATGGGGAACTAAATCAGGAGCAATTTGAGATAAAGCCCATATGGTCGGAATTTCAATTAATTTAGGATCTATGGCTTGGGGGTCAGGAGCAATTTGCTCTTCACCGGTTGAATCAATAAATGTTTTTGGTTTATGACCGAATGCACTAACTGGAAAATACCTTACATTGGAAGACAATTTTTCTGCACCGCCTACTACAGCTGGGCATAACTTTGAAAGAAATTTCCGGGTCAAATCAGAATTGCGATCTAAGATTTCCAAATCAATCCCTCCGTTTCTCATTGGATTTTCTATTTTGTCAAAATCATCCATAATCTTGGACCAAACATCACTTTTTCCCACAATCACCGAAAATGGCAAATCAAGTTTACTGGCAAAAGAGTGCCCTAATGCTTTTTTAATTTTAACATTCATCTGGGCCAAAATTACATCTTGCTGGTCAGGTTCATAATCTTCGAGATCGAGTTGAACACTTTCCACACCGGCCAGTTTTCTCCTGAATTCTAAATTTGATATTGGATCAAAGATGAAGAATATCGATTTCGCCATTGCAACGTGTAAAATATGAAAGTCTGCGGATGTACTATTAACAGGAAGAAAATGTTCTCCCGCGTTATCGTAAAAAACTAAGCATTTTTCACTACCCTCGCTTTGATTATTAGCCAAATTATAAATGTAAGGTTTAGGTAAATCCACATCCTGCCCGCTCCTTTGTACCCTACGGTAAACCCCACCAGTTAATTGAGTTTTGATAATCCTTCCCTGCTCTGGAGTCTTCGCAGAGAAAAGACGATTAATGGCAGCATTCAATTCAATATTATACTCGGGATCTTGATCAGAAAAAGTAATGTCAAAATTTTCAAACAAACACCTCTTGAGTTGCTGAATTAGAATAGATAAATAATAAGATTTTCCAGATGCAGGTGCACCCACAACTGAAAAAATATTCTGAGGCATTTCAGTAAATCCAAGGGGTAATCGATGATGACAATGGGGACATGCCATATCAGGAACTAGTAAACCCATCGCGTCCAGGGCATTTCCATTTTCATCAAATCGGGTTGGGGAAAATCTTCTCATCTCACGATCGCCCAAGATTTCATCACCTGATAAGGAAGGATGGGATGCAATGCTTAAGATGTGCTTACCATCAAAATGTTGCCAACAGATAGGGCATACAAACTCACCTTTCTCAGTGGGTATTACCTCATTAATAATCTCTTCCTCCAATTCTGGTTCTTTAGTCGCGTTTTCCTCTTGATCATAAACTGGCACTCCGACGATATCCGGGAGTAAAGTCACCCATATTGCAGGAATGTCCATTCCAGTTGGTCTTATTGCACAATCCTCAAAATTGTGACCCAGATTCAAAATAGTC
>JABGWZ010000048.1 GCA_018675995.1 Opitutia bacterium
CACCGGAGAAGTTTTTGCGGGTGAATTAAAAACCGCACCGTCAGAGATTATTCAGGTTCTTATTGAGAAGAAACTGGATCCAAAGAAAAGTCGTGCTTACCAAAATTTTGCGCAAATTATGAAATGGTGTGAGCAGGCAACTAAAATGGATGTACGCACAAATGCGGATTCTCCATCTCAAGTTGCAAATGCAGTTGCTTTTGGTGCCACTGGGATCGGTCTTTGCCGAACTGAGCACATGTTTTTCGAGGGCAACCGAATTGATGCAATGCGTCAAATGATATTAGCAGATGACGAACAAGCACGGCGCAAGGCACTTAAGAAATTACTTCCTTATCAAAGACGAGATTTTCAGGGAATTTTCAAAGCACTTGAGGGCAAACCAGCAACAATACGTCTGCTTGATCCTCCATTGCATGAGTTCCTGCCACATGATCAAGCTGCACAAAGAGATTTAGCTAAGAAACTTGGAGTGAGCATAGCCTCAATCAAAAAGCGGGTCGAAGACCTACATGAATTTAATCCGATGCTTGGACACCGCGGTTGCCGGTTGGGAATTTCATACCCTGAGGTAACAGAAATGCAGGCACAAGCCATCTTTGAAGCCGCTATTTTAGCAAAGAAATCCGGAATAGAGGTTAAGCCTGAACTTATGGTTCCATTAGTTGGATTTCCTCGTGAACTTGAGCTTCAAGTCGAAGTAATTCATGCAACAGCTAAAAAGGTTTTTGAGGCCAAAGGAGAAAAAATTAAATATCTTGTGGGTACTATGATAGAAATTCCACGAGCAGCATTAGTTGCAGATGAAATTGCAAAGACTGCTCAGTTCTTTAGTTTTGGAACCAATGATCTTACTCAAACAACTATGGGTATGAGTCGCGATGATTCTGGTAGCTTTTTGCCGAATTATACTGAACTTGATATTCTAGATGCAAATCCGTTTGCCAGTGTTGACCAAAGTGGTGTTGGGCAGTTAATGGAAATTGCAGTAAAGAAAGGAAAGTCGTCTCGGCGAGGAATTAAGCTTGGAATTTGCGGAGAGCATGGTGGTGATCCGAGCAGTGTTCAATTCTGTCATAAGATTGGTCTGAATTATGTAAGTTGTTCGCCTTTCCGTGTACCAACGGCACGGTTAGCCGCAGCACAGGCGGCGGTTTCTTGATATTTCTCTTCTTGATTAATTTTATTAAAGGGACCGGGTACTTGCCCGGTCCTTTTTTTAGGTTTCTGGATTAATTTTCGAAAGTGTTTGAGGTAAAGGAAAAGCCTAGAAAGGTGGAGCGTGCTTTTTTACTCTCAGTAGTCAAACGAAAGGACGAAGAATATTATGCAAATCTATTGCTAAATGAACTTTCTGAGTTAGTGGGGAATCTTGGTATTGAAGTTGTCGGGTGCACCGTTGTGCGTACACGTAAAACTTTTGCGGGTCATATTTTAGGAAAAGGAAAATGCAATGAAATTTTAGAACTAGTTGGAGATTTAAAGTGTGATGTCATAATTTTTGATAATGAGATCACGCCTGGTCAGCAAAGAAACTGGGAGGAGTTAACTAAGATACTTGTAATTGATCGACACGAGGTGATTTTGGATGTATTTGCCGAACGGGCTCAAACTAAAGAAGCAGTACTACAAGTTCAGTTGGCTAGGCTAGAATATTCATTACCAAGGTTGAGGCGAGCTTGGACCCATTTAGATCGTCAACGGGGTGGAGGAGTTACGCAGCGTGGGGAAGGTGAAGCTCAAATTGAATTAGATCAGAGAATGTTAAGAGATAAAATTTCTTCCACAAAAAAAGAAATTAAACAAGTATCGAGCCGTAGAATTACAAGCCGCAAGAAGAGGCAACGAATACCTTTAGCAACAATTGCCATAGTTGGTTATACAAATGCAGGTAAGTCGACTTTGTTGAATCAGATTACTGGATCTACAGTTCTTTCTGAGGATAAGCTTTTTGCCACACTGGACCCTACGAGTAGGAAAACAAAATTACCTGGTGGGCGAACTGTAATTTTAACTGATACCGTTGGCTTTATCCGTAAATTGCCACATCGTCTAATTGACGCCTTCAAGGCGACTTTAGAAGAAGCACTTGTCGCCGATATTCTTTTACATGTTGTTGATTTTTCGAGTCCAGAATATAGGGATCACCTGCTAGCAACACAAGAGGTGTTAGATGAACTTGGTGCCGCAGATAAAGATACAATAATTGTCTACAATAAAATTGATAATGGAGTCGAAGAGTCGAGCAGGTTACAGATTCGTGCTCAGGATCAGCAGCATGTCTTTACAAGTTGTAAAACAAATGAAGGAATTAATGAACTGCTAGAAATGATCGAGGCAAAGCTGAATAAAAGTATGGCTATTTTGGAGTATCTTATACCACACCATAGGTATGATCTAATAGCCAAATTGCGTAATCAAGGTTCAATCTGCACAGAAGAGATAATTGATTTCGGTGTAAAAATTACTGCCAGTCCAAGAGGGGGACTAGAAGAACTCCTTTCTGAGTTCAAAGTGTTTTAAATAATGATCTAACGGCGGGTTCTTTGGTAATCAACTAGGGTTACTCGGAACATATTGACTGCCATCCAAAAAACACCGGACATACAAAAAGATGTCATACTTGCTACAATATTTACTGCAATAGGATCTTCGGATGGTACATGAGGTATTAAAACATCTCTCATGTAGAAGAAGAATACGACAGTAAGAATTAGGTCTATAACAATTCCTTTTTTGGAGACGAGGGGTTGTTCATTTGAATTATTAGACATATTAAAGATAATATTCAAAAAATTGTTTCCGTCAATTCATTCCTAAACTTTAATGCGCTCCAAAATACGGTTCTTGATTTCAGATACCTGTAATTGATTAAGCGTGCTTGGATGGATTCTATTAATGTGGAGTGAAGGTAAATGGTCAAGCCTCTCAAAAAGGGTGAGATTTCTATTAGCACCAACTTCATCTACCCGGTCAATTGGGGTGAAATGGGGTGCTGTTTTAAATGCTTCGGGGCATTCTGAAATAATTTCCTTAATTGTTATTACAGCATCTGCGAAGCGGTCTAGTTCAGATTTTGTGTAGCTTTCAGTCGGCTCAATCATTAATCCAAACACTTCTGGAAATGCAACAGTTGGAGCGTGGAATCCAAAATCAAGGAAGAGTTTTCCAACTTGGGGTATGGCTTGGCTTTTGGGAATACCTACTCCTTCTAAGTTAGAAAAATCTTCTTCACTCAAGGTTAGTATAAACTCGTGCATTCTCGGCACTGATGAGGTGTTAGCTGGAAGGGTGGGGAAGTAATTTTTTAACCGAGCATGTAAGTAACGGGCAGATAAAACAGCAATAGATGACATACGTGGAACGCCTTCATTCCCAAGTCTTAGCAAGTAAGAATATGCACGCACTTTATGACCAAAGTTTCCCCAGTTTCTGTGAAAGGAGCCAATGCTTTTAGGGGGGATTTCAGATTTGAAGGAGCCATCCAGTTGTTTAGCTATTTTTGAGCCGGGAAGAAAATCAACTAGTTTTTCAGAAACAGCAACAATCGCGTCGCCTGGTCCCCCACCTCCATGAGGAATAGTCCAAGTTTTGTGCAAATTGTTGTGAACGGCATCAACGCCAAGTTTACCAAGGTCAACTTTTCCGGCGATGGCGTTCATATTAGCGCCATCCATATAAACTAATCCTCCTGCAGAGTGCACTTTCTCTGCAATTTTATGAAATTCTTCTTCAAAAACACCCGATGTGTTGGGGTTTGTGATCATAACTCCGCATAATCGAGACTTAAAGGTTTCTAGTTTGATATTGAAATCCTCTAAATCAATCATTCCTTGTTCATTTGCTTGCAAGTAAACAATCCCATCCGTACTGGAAAATCCAGCCATCGTGGCAGTGGCAAAGTTGGTTCCGTGAGCGGACCGTGGAATAAATACGACATCTCTATCGAAATCTTGATTGGAACGATGGTAGGCCTGAAACAGCTTTAATCCAACAAGTTCCCCTTGGGCACCTGCAACGGGTTGAGTAGTTACTCCCGGTAAGCCTGTTATTTTTTTAAACCACTCCTGGATTTCGAATAAAATTTCCAACGGTCCTTGACAATCAATTTCCGGTGCCTGCGGATGGACATTGGAGAAACCAGGAAGCGAAGCTGCCCAATCATTAAGCAATGGGTTGTACTTCATGGTGCATGAACCAAGTGGATAGCAACCATCATCTGGGCTTACATTTAATTCAGCTAATTTTTGATAGTATTGAGATAGTTCATCAAAAGAGAATCCAGGTAGCCCCACATCCTCCTTTCTGAGTAATTTAGGGTCTAAAGTAGTTGAGTCATTATTTTGCCAAGACTCTCCATTAGACTCAAAGTTATTCTTAAAAAAAGATATAATCTCATCGACCGATTTTTCGCTGTGAATATCTGTGAAAGTAAGTTTTATGAGGTGCCTTTTACTGCTTGATTTAATTCGGTCTGAAACATCAATACCAAGGTGTATGTTCGAGGTATTAGCTTTCGCTATGAGTTCTGCAGATGAAATGTCAGTTTCCAATACAAGTTCATTAAAACTATCGGTGTCAGGGAAAGCTTCTTTGATTCGTTTAAGTTGGCGAATAGCTGTAGTGACAGAATTCTTAGACTCAAGTGCACATTGGATTGAATTTGCCATTCCTTTTTCGCCTTTGCCAAGTAATGCAGCACCGGCGAGAGTGGCCAGAAAGGCTTGGTTCGAGCATACATTGGAAGTTGCTTTTTCTTTCCGAATATGTTGCTCACGGGTAGATAGAACCATGACAAAGCAGTCTCTCCCGTTTAAATCTTTGGCCTTTCCGATATATCTTCCTGGAGTAGAGCGTAAATCTTTTTTGTTAGTATCGTTATGCCTGCAACCAAAAATTCCTAGACCAGGTCCACCGTAATTTGGTGCGATAGCAAGATGTTGAGCTTCTCCAACAATAAAATCAGCTCCTTTTTCCCCAAATTCTGTGGGTGGCTTTAGTCCTCCGGCACCAAGAAGAATTGGGTCAATACAAGCTATAGACCTAATCTTATTGGAGAATGCAAAGTCTGCAAGGAAATCAACATTTTCCAATAAACCAAGTGAATTAACTTGAGGGAAAACAAACGCAGAGATGTCTTCTCTTTCTTTTGTTGGTAGCTTTTCAAGCCAATCATACTTAAGAAGGCCGGTTTCTGGGTTAATTGGGACACGAATAAATTTAAGTGAAGTTTCTTCAGATAAAGTGTTGATAACTTTGACTTCCGAATCAAATAATGTATCAGACAGTAAAACCACACCTCCTTTTTTATTAGTTCGGATTGCACAAGTAATTGCTTCGAAAATAGCTGCGGATCGATCATAAAGAGAGGTGTTAATAGCTTCAAACCCAGTTAAGGAGGCTAAAGCACACTGATAAATCCAATGCGTAACTAATGTACCTTGGCTTCTTTCAGGCTGGTAAGGTGTGTAAGAGGTGCTAAGGGGGCGAAGTTTGGATACAAATTCTACGATAGGATGAGTTTGCCAATGGGGAAGTGCATCCCCAATGAAAGAGGTCTTCAGGTTGGATTTGCCTGCAATTTCTGAAAGTCGGCTTATTGCAGATTCATAATCCAGTTCATCTGGAACTTCTGGACCTTCTGTAAATTGAAATTGAACGGGAATATGAGAAAATAAATCATCCAATGATTCGATATCAATAAAGCTAAGCATTTCTTGGATATCTTTATCATCTGCAGTAATGTAGTGACGAGAACTCTCTCTGGGGAATTCCAGGGGGTCATACGGTAAATTGATTTCTGAAATATCTGAAACTGTGATTTTTTTTGAATGAAGAATACTCATAAGAAGCAAACTAATTTATCGATACTGAAATAGGAATTTCAAGATGTTAACGTCTACAAAATATCCTTTATTCAGGTAAATCTCAAATACCAGATGATTATCTAACTTTTCACATGTGCTAAATCAATTTTGAATGTGAAACGGTAAAAAGTTAGATCGGTGCAACAAATAAAAAAGGTGTAATTTTAATTGCATGTCAATTCCCTCCAAAACCGGTTTAAAGTCAAAATTTATTTTCGATTCCCTTATTCCAAAAGTATCTTTCAACAACTGTTCCTTTTTCGTCTAAAATCATTTCTTCGCCATGAAGTTTACCATCAAGAAGGTTTACTTCGCCCAACAAGGAACCATTTTTCTTGATAATTTGCATTTTACCGGTGAACGGAGTTTTGGTTTCAACATCCTTAACTATATCGATGCCACCAATGCTTTCGGTAAAAAAGAGTTTTTCGGCCTCTTCAACAGTGCCAGTCCATAAAATAGATTTATTTTCAACTTGGTTTCCACCGTTTTGAGGCGGAATGGAATCTATAATTTCGTCATTAATAGGTGGTGTGACTTCAATGGCATCAAGTTTTTTATTGGTTTTATCAACGATTTCTTTCTTAGGAAGTTCTGTTTCCAAATTTATTACCTCTCCAGTGCTTTCCATTGCGGGTTGTGAGGCTAAATAATTATTCTCCTCTTTAATCTGATTTAAAACCTTCGGTTGAGGAGTTTTTGGTTTTTCAATAGGCAAGATAGATTTTTTTTCGGAAGATTTAACCGTTTTGGGTCCTTGTGCACCAATGGGATATTCTTTTTTTTCTGATAAATTGCCGGGAGGAATGGGTAGATTTTTTTTCTCCAATTGCCCAAGTGAACCAGTAAGGTTGGTATGGGATATATTTTGAATTTTACGGGTAATGTCTTTATGCCACTGACCTTCGTAAATAATACCTGTAGCAGTTTGAAATCTACCAAAGCCATGCCTTTTGCCATTCATAAAAGAGCCTTCATATTTCGCACCGTCCGGCCACCGATAAATTCCTATGCCGGTTCGCTCGTCTTTTTTATACTCACCTTCGTATGATTCACCATTTTCCCAATTGAACAATCCATTGCCGTGTCGGAGATCTTTTTGGAATTCGCCTTGGTAGGAAGAACCATCATTCCAAATAATCAATCCGTTACCATGTTTGTTTCCCTTTTTATCAACTTCACCTTTGTAAACTCCATCTTGAAACTTTTTTACAACTGTTTCGTTTGATCTGCAGGAAAAAGTAGTGATCACAAAAATTACTAGAAAACTCTGAGTAAGCAATTTAATCATAGAAAAGTATCAAATTGAAGTATTTGCTCTCGTGCAAACCTTTTAGCATAGAACTTAAAGCCAAAAATAAAAGGATTTTAAGTTGCAACAAGTAATTGAAATGTCACATTCACAATAATCTAAAATTGGAGAGGTGGCAGAGTGGTCGAATGTGCCCGACTCGAAATCGGGTGTGCCGCAAGGTACCGGGGGTTCGAATCCCTCCCTCTCCGCCAAAGGGTCATGCATTTTGTGAATAAAATGCATTTATTTTGTCGGCAACATCCCGAAACGAGATATCAGCGGAATAAACGACCTTAAATTCTTCGATTGCTTTGTCTTTTTTACCCATTGATTCAAAGCAGCAGCCGAGTTCATAAATTGCATCTTTCTTTCGATCGTCCATGACTTGAATTTCATTTTTTAGAATGGAAAACTGTTCAATTGCCAAGTCGTAAAAATTTTTTCGACTGTAAGCTCTTCCTAAGTATAAAATTGCATCCAACCTAACTTTTGCATTCCGTTGAGCAAGTTGGAAATGGGATAAGCAATTTTCGTAATCCTCATTTTCATAAAGATTCACGCCTAATTCATATCGGTACCCGTAGTCGTTTGGATATCTTTGCACCAGTGATTCCAGCTGGCTTTTCTCATACAACTTTTTTTGAGTAATAGCCTGTTCCCAAGAATTTTTAACCTCAAGGTTTGTAGGGTCTGTAAGATGAGTTTGATGCCATTGGCTGATCGAATTATCAAAATATTCTATGGTTAATTCTCTTTCTTTTTCCTCGAGTGAAACATCCCCCTGACCAGCTTCTTGCTTTCGCGCCTCTTGAATCCATGCAATTGCATTTTCCAAATCCCCATACCTCTGATAATAATCACTCAGCTGCCTGTAATTTGTGAGGTTGGCGGGTTCTTTTTCAACTTTTTCGTAAGTTTGCCTAATTAATTCTTCAAGTCCTTTTGCATCTGTAACTGATTTGGCTTGCTGCTCAAGAGCTTGCGCCTCGTCTTCGTCTTTCAGCTGAGCCCTAAAATCTTCAGATTCTTCCCATTTACCTTTGTTCATGGCGACCGCAACAGAGGCTCTTTTCATCAAGTCTACAGCATCACCATCAGTTGGACTCAATTTTAATATTTCATTTCCGGTTTCAATTGCCTTTTCGGTTTTTCCAGCATCTAGGTATGCATTTCCCAAATCCTTTAGGAATTTCAAATTTTTTGGGTGTATTTTCCGAATTGTTTCATAAGCAAAAACAACAGTTTCTTTCATTCCCAAAAGGTTTGCTGCTTCTGCTATCATCTCATGACCGAGAACATTGGCAGGGTTTTTATCGATAAGCGTTTCTGCCTTTACCAATGAACCTTCGGGATCTTTTTCGGCTTTCGCTCCAAACATGAAGGGAACAGAAGTGACTTTTCCCAATAAACCATTGATCCCCTTTCCTGATGCTTGAATATTTTTGAACTGTAGCGCCCTAAGTTTTTTGCGTAACTCCAAGCAGCCTTGGGATTGTTTTAAGATAGAAGAATAAATTTCTAAACTGTAGCTGATATTCGAATTCGCTGCAGCATCAGCAGCTTGCAGTTGCTTGACTTGTCTGGGATCTAATTGGGCAATTGATATCTCCTGGATCATTAAAAATTTTAAGAGGGTATTTAAAATGATTTAACTCAAAACCGAGTAAATCATTTACGACTTACAATGTTTTTTTAATTGTTTTTGCAAGTCTATTATAAGCGTACTCGGCTTTGGACTTGTCAATTGATTCTACGAGCAGCCTAATTTTGGGCTCCGTTCCGGAATAGCGAATAAGTATTCTGGCTTGATCTCCCAAATCCTTTCTAACTAACTCGAGATCATCTTTAAGTGGAGGGCACATTTCGACTGGAATTTTTTTGCTGACTAGGAATGAGCCTTCAAAACTAGGCCAAAGAGTAATTTTTTCGGCTAAATTGTTTAGAGGCTTTTTACTTTCTACCATTGCTCTAGCAACAAGTAATGAAGTAATTAGTCCATCTCCAGTTGGTAAAAAGTCACTGGCCACAAGATGACCCGATGATTCGCCGCCAAAATTACTATTTTTCTTTTTCATTAATTCAGCTACTTTTTTATCTCCCACCCCTGAGAGTGAAACAGAAATTTTATACCTGCGTAAACTTGCTTCCAGTCCAGAATTACTGTGAATAGTGGCGATGAAAGTATTACTTTTGAGGCGATTCTTTGAATGTTCATGAATAGCAAGTAATCCAAGAATTTTATCTCCGTGTATAACCTGACCCAAAGAATCACAAAAAATCGCTCGGTCACCGTCACCGTCATGTGCAATGCCAAAATCAGCACCTTCGAGAATAGTTTTCTTTGCCATATTTTGCGGGAATTCAGATCCCACCCCATCGTTTATTCTCCCCCCTTCTTTGCTTAATGTCACAACTTCAGCTCCAAGCTTGGATAAGATACTAGGCGAGGTGTTTCTGGTTGCACCGTAGGAAAGATCAACGACAATTTTTTTACCGTAAAGCAAATTTTTAGGAAATAAACTGAGAATATGACTACTGTATGAATCGATAACAGAAGAAACTTTAACGGGTTGATGAATGATTGGTTTTTCATTAGTCAAAATCATTTGCTCTATAGCTAACTCATCCGCGTCAGATAACTTAGATCCCAGTGGGGAAAAGAATTTAAAGCCATTGTCATGTTCAGGGTTGTGGGAGGCGGTTATCATTAGACCGAGGGCACATTTGTTGATTATCACGCCATGAGCAAGTACCGGGGTAGGAACGATTCCAATCGATATTGCTTGGCAATCCAGGTTATTAAGTCCTTGAGCGAAAGCTTGCAAAAGCATCTCACCTGAACTTCTAGTGTCTCTTCCGATTAATATAGTTGAATTAGTAGGATTATTTTTTTTAACGAACATCCCAACCGCTTCACCAAGGCTTAATGCAAAATTTTGATTTAAAAAAGTATTATTAACCCGATCCCTAATTCCATCCGTGCCGAAATATTTCATGTTAGTTTAGGAGTAAAAAGTTCTTACTCTATCGAGCCATTTTTTAACTTCTCCGTCTTTTAGTAATTGCTTGGCAAGACCAACTCCTTCTTGGAGGTTATTTGTTTTCCCAATGGTCATAAATGCCAAAGCTGCATTCATTAAAACACTGGACATTAACCCTTTAGGTGCACGATCAATTAATAGCAAGTTCATAAGTTCCAAATTCCGCTTAAGGTTCCCACCTTTAATATCTGAGACTTTTGAGTATTCTAATCCAAACTTTTCTGGACCCCAACTTTCGTTACTTATGCCTTTTCCCTGCCCGAAACTGCAAACAATATTCTGCCCGCTAGATGTAAGTTCATCAACTCCTGTAATCGTTGGGTGATTATCCACGCAACCGTGAACTACAGATCCCCTTTTTATTCCGGTTTGTTTTAGAGAGTTACCAATTCGGGAAACTAATTCTTTTGCATAGACCCCTAAGACTTGAAATCCTGGACGGGCAGGATTAATTAACGGTCCAAGGACATTAAAGATGGTAATAATTCCTTTTCTCGCAAGTTCTTTGCGAACCGGAGCAATATGTTTGAAGGCTGGATGGAAAGATGGAGCAAAAAGAAATGTAAAACTAAGTTGTTTCAGGCTTTCGTTAATTTGCTCAATATCTAATTCTAGCGGAATTCCAATTGCCTCAAGTAAGTCAGCACTACCACATTTTGAACTTATGGAGCGGTTTCCGTGTTTGATGACTGGCACATCCGCAGAGGCAAGGATGAATGACACAAAAGTGGAAATGTTAAAACTCCCTGCTCTGTCTCCTCCGGTACCACAAAGATCAATAGCATGATCTGAATATTCTTGTAATTCTGGGTTTCGAGCTAGTTCGCGAAAGCAATTAATAAAGGACGCGGTTTCGTCTGCGGTTTCGCCTTTTGTAGCTAGAGATAAGAGAAAGTCTTCCTTTTCTTGTAGTAGAATCTCCTCGGCGGTAAGTAAGTTAATGCAGAGCCTAATTTGATCATCTTCCAGGTTTTGTTTATCCCGGAGTAATTCGGTGAATTTTTCTAAAGAATCCATTGGTCAATGTCAGGTTAACTTAGGCTTTTTAAAAGTTGTACTTGCATTTTTCATAGTAAATAGCCTTGTAGAGGTTTTAATGTTTTTCCGCCAACTTTTTTTCATCTTTTCAGTCTCCTGCATTTTTGGGACTCCGGAACTGTTTTCCGGTGACTCAAATCAATCTTCCCGATTCCCCGTGGATTCCAATAACTCTATGGGGTATGGAGATGCACTAATTTATGGTCTAGTAGAGGGGGTTACCGAATTCCTCCCCATTTCTTCAACCGGACATTTAATAATGGTCAAAGAGGTTTTGTCATCCTCAAGTGAGATTGATGAAGAAGCAATCAATGCGTATCTAATTGTTATCCAAGCTGGTGCTATCTTAGCGGTGGCCCTACTTTACAGAAAGCAAGTTTTTGCAATGATTTTAGGGCTTTTGGGTCTTGACCCAAGAGGGAGAAGATTGGCAATCCTAGTTATAATTGCATTTCTGCCTGCGGCTTTTTTAGGTCCCCTGTTTGATGCAAAAATAGAAACATTTCTTTTTGGGATTTTGCCCATCGCACTGGCACTGTTTTTCGGAGCAATTTTGATGTTTTTTGCGGAAAAAAGAAAAAAAAGATTTGATTCCGGTTTAGGTATCGATGCAGGAAAAGATTTGGATGATTTAAAACTCTTTGACGCTTTGATCGTAGGAATTATGCAGTGCGTTGCGATGTGGCCAGGAACGAGTCGCTCTATGATGACTATTGTGGGTGGTTATTTTGTTGGTTTAAAACGAGAGCAGGCGGCTGAATTCAGTTTTTTATTAGGTTTATTAACTTTAAGTGCTGCTGCTGGTTACAAGGTACTAACAAAGTGGGAAGTAATGGAAGTTCATCTATCTTTAGGTCCAATCGTATTTGGTTGTATAACAGCAGGCGTTTCAGCGGCTCTATCGGTTTTTTGGTTGGTGGGTTATTTATCAAAAAGAGGGCTGGGCATTTTTGTTTGGTACAGAATTATATTATCTATGATTCTCCTTGTGATCTATTTTACTTCTTCAACCTGATTTCCTTAGCTTGACCAAAATCATTATTCATGTTTTAAGAAATGATTATTATTTAAGTTATGGGACAGCCTAAAAGAAAACATTCAAAACAGAGAAGCAGAAAACGTCGCGGAGCGAATCGATTTCAAGAACCTCAACTTGCCAAAGAAGCTGATGGTACATTATGTCGTCCGCATCGCGTTAATCCAGAGACTGGTCAGTATCGTGGCAGGCAAGTTCTGGATGTAGAGGTTTGATTTTTTTACTGCTTCGGCATGGATAAGACCGAGGCTAGAATAAGACTTGCCATTGATGCAATGGGAAGTGATTTAGGTCCATCAGAAATTTTGGAGGGGGTTGCGCAAGCAGTTGAGCTTTCTCCACGTAATACTGAGTTCCTACTCTATGGCCAGCAGGATATCCTTGGCCCGTTGATAAATAAGCATTCCATTCTTTCACAATCAAAGATTGAACTTATTCATTGTCCTGAAGTTGTGGGAATGGATGAAAAGCCCATTGCAGGTATAAAAGCTAAGAAAAAATCTTCTATGAGTCTTGCATTGCAAGGTTTAAAAGAAGGGGATGCTGATGCAATGTTGAGTTGTGGTAATACCGGATGTCTAATGGCAGGAGGTGCAATAAAATTACGAACTTTAGAAGGAATTGAAAGACCGGCTTTATGTACAATATGGCCTGGTAGAGAAAGGTACTTTACACTTTTAGATGCTGGTGCAAATCCTCATGCTAAGCCTTTTCATATAGCGCAAAGTGCAGTCCTTGGATCAAATTATGCCCGAGTGGCACTTGGGCTTGTAAGGCCAAAAGTTGGTCTTCTTACAATTGGTACTGAGGAAGGTAAAGGAAATGAAGTGATACATGAAACTCATGCTATGCTTAAAGATATTGATGGAAGTATCATAAATTATGCTGGGCTTATTGAAGGCTTTCAAATTTTTGAAAATGTAGTAGATGTCGTCGTTTGTGATGGATTTGTGGGAAATATTGTTTTGAAGGCTTGCGAATCATTAAGTAAGCTGATTGGCAGCTTTTTAGACGAAGAACTTAGAAGGAATGCACTACGAAAAACTGGAGCACTTCTGTCTAAGGGAGCGTTCCGTAGTTTAAAACAAAGAATAAACCCTGAACAATTTGGAGGCGCGCCTTTATTAGGTCTTACGAAAAATGTTATTAAGGCTCATGGATCTTCGAATCGCAATCATGTGAGCGGTGCAATCAAAATTGCTTTGGATTTGGTTCAACACGATATACTCAATCAAGTGCTTGAGGATATTCGTGAGACAAATGAAATCCTCCGTCCTGAACCCCTTTTGAATAGAGATTAAAAAATGAATTCAGATTCTGAATTATCTTCCAGTGTTATTCGAGGTGTTGGTTCTTATTTGCCGGAAAAAAATGTTGATAACATTGAATTAAGCAAGAGGGTTGATACGAGTGATGAATGGATAACGAGTCGCACTGGAATTAAGGCGAGACGAATTGCAGAAAAAGAGCAGGCAACAAGTGACCTGGCGCTTGAGGCAGCTAGTGCAGCACTAGTTGATGCCGGAATGAGTCCTAGGGATATCGATTTGGTTGTGGTTGCGACAATTACGCCGGATATGGCTTTTCCCTCAACTGCCTGTCTTTTGCAGGATAAACTTGGAATCCCCAAGGTATGTTGCTTTGACATTGAAGCAGCGTGTTCGGGTTTCCTCTACGCCTTAGATGTTGCAGACGGAATGCTTAGTAGCAATAGATATAAATGTGCATTAGTGGTAGGAGCTGAAAAGTTATCTAGTATAATGGATTGGCAGGACCGGACAACCTGTGTTTTGTTTGGGGATGGAGCAGGTGCTGCTGTACTTACAAATAAGGGAGATGGATTAAAAATTTTAGGATTTAAGAGTGGTGCTGACGGCTCAAACCCAAAGTTGCTTCATCAACCATCAGGTGGTTCTCTTGACCCTGCTTCACAGGAAAGTTTGGCAGGTCGCGGTCATTTTTTAAAAATGAATGGAAGAGAAATATTTAAGTCAGCAGTTCGGGTAATGGAGCGTGCTGCCCGGGAAATTCTTTCAGAACACGGATACAAAGAAAGCGATATTGATCATGTTATTCCTCACCAGGCTAATGCTCGAATAGTAGAAAGCTTATCGCAGAGGCTAGGTATTCCGCTAGGTAAATTTTATTGTAATTTGGATAAATATGGAAACACTTCTGCTGCTTCCATTCCCATTGCACTCGATGAGGCAAGACGAATATCAGTTGTTCAAAAAGGCCAACTTGGCTTAATGGTTGCGTTTGGAGCAGGCTTGACTTGGTCGGCTGTTCTTGTTCGGTTTTAAACTTTCTTTATTTATGAAAATATTTAATTATTTCTTTCTTTCTACATTTCTTGTATTTACCACTCAATCTTTTGCTTTATCCCCAGGTGAAAAAAATCGGAGCAGTAAGGGCATTCATTCGCAGGGTAAAGAATTTCTTTTTCCGGGAACCGGCTTTTTTAAAAAGAATCGTGATCCAATTTCGGATGAGCGTGCAAAGGCGTGGTTTCTTGAGGCTGAAAAAGCTGAGCAGAACGGTGATGTAAAAGAAGCTTTGAATCTCTATGAGAAGTTTTCCAAACGCCGTTCCGATTTGAGAATTGTTTCCAGTAATAAAGAAGTTCAAATAGGACCTGAAGCTCTCTATCGTGCAGCAAAAATTCGTGAAGATAGGGGCGACTGGCAAAAGGCTTTTGCTCGTCTCCGTTTAATTGCAGAGGCTTACACAGATTATGATTTTGAGCGTGTTGCTGAATCATTGATGAGAATCGCGGAACGACTGGCAAACGACAAACTTCCTAAAAAATGGGGTTTTTTACCAAGATTTCGATCAGGTAGCCAAGACAGGTTACGATTAAATCAAATTGCAAGTCTTGCTCGAGGACCAAGGTTTGCCCCCCGTGCCCTGATGGCTTTATCTGAAATTGCGATTAAAGATGATAAGGAGGAAGAGGCAGTTGACGCACTAGAAAGGTTGATTAATTTATACCCTGAAAATTATCTATGTGAAGAAGCTTACTACTCTTTGGCATCAATTTTTGAAGGCCGTGTTGCTGGTCCTTCCTACGATCAAGGAGCTACATTAAAAGCATTAAACTTTTATGAAGATTATTTAATTTTATTTCCACAATCACCGCCCAAAAGTAAACACGAATCGTTAGAAAATTACAAATCTCGCCTTATTGAAGCAAGGGAAAGGAAAGCTTCTGCAGAAGAGGGTAGGCGTAAAATGAGAGAAACACTCTCTGCAAGTAAGGTAGTAGTTGGTAAATATGTTGAAAAATATGGAAAATATTTCTTAACTCATTGGCGTGAACTTGGAAACAAGCCCGCCTTGCAATTTTATAATGAAGCTATAACCACTGCGCCAGAATCAAAAGCAGCCCGTGAAGCCGAAAAAAAAGTTGCTGAGCTAAGATCTGGAAATGAATAAAACCTTCTTCTCAATATATTTTTCTTTAGTTACACTTTGTATTTTTTTTGGTTGCCGGTACGAAAATCACCAGACCAAGACTTTAAACTCAAAGTTACTTTTTGTCGAAATTGTTCGAAATGATTCAACCGCTCCACAGCTCGGATCTTTATTAAGCAGCAATTTAAGGAAAGAGATTATTCGAACAGGTACATTTGAGCTAACCTCTGCTAAAAATAATGCCGATTTCATTTTGAAAGTATCATTAGACAAGTTTGGTAAAAATGCGGAGGTTTATAACCCTCAGGACACTTTATTAGCATCTGGTTTTAATGCTGATATTAGTGCGTTAGTAACTCTTGAAAGTGAAAATGGTGATAAATTGATAAATAAAAAATTAATTAAAGAGAACAGTTCAGTGCTAAGAGAAAGCATAATATCTTCCCCGCTATCAAGGCAGCCAATAAATTCTCTATCTATTGGTTTATCCAAGAAAATTTCCAGACTGATCGAGAATTTCGGCTGGAGATAGAATCACTGAAAAAATTAATGAAAAATTTTCTAGCACCCTCAATCTTAGCCGGTAATCATGCAAATTTATCCGATGCATTAAATATTGCAGAGTCTGACGGAAGGAAGTGGATACATTTAGATATAATGGATGGACATTTTGTTCCAAATCTTAGTTTTGGTCCCCAAACAGTTTCTGATCTGCGCAAAAAATCCGAACTCTTCTTTGATGTCCATTTGATGCTGGATAATCCTGATCTTTACATCGATGCATTCGCCGAGGCTGGTTCTGATTTGATCACGATACATATTGAGCCAAATTATAATCACATTGAAACGGTTCAACGAATTCAATCACTTGGAAAAAAGGTCGGCATTGCCATCAATCCATCTACTCCAGTTAGTGGTATAATTGAGCTTTTAGAGCAGGTAGATGTTGATTTAGTCTTATGTATGACTGTGAATCCAGGATTCGGTGGTCAGAGTTTCATTGGAGATGTTTTACAGAAGGCGAATCAGCTCAAACAACTTAGAGAAACTTCCAATAAGAAGTTTCTCATAGAGGTTGATGGTGGCGTTTGCCCCGAACATGTTAAACCCTGCCTTGATGTAGGGGTAAATATTTTTGTAGCCGGTACTGCTTACTTCAGGGAAAGCTCAGCCGGAAGATCTGTTTTCGCTAGGTCTACAGGTGAAGAAATCTAAACTTTTATAAAGGGTGCCATAACCAAGGCAACAACTGACATTAATTTTAGGAGTATGTTAAGAGACGGCCCGGAAGTGTCCTTAAGCGGGTCACCGACAGTATCCCCAACCACAGTTGCTTTGTGCACTTCTGAACCCTTAGAATGGGTTACTCCGTCGATTTCATAGCCTTCTTCAACCATTTTCTTCGCGTTGTCCCATGCTCCACCGGCATTTGATTGAAATAGTGCCATTAGTACTCCAGATGCAGTCACTCCAGCGAGAAGTCCACCAAGCATAACCGCACCACCTCCAAAGCCAATAGCAACTGGTGTTAGGATAGCAACAAGGCCCGGGGCAACCATTTCTTTTATTGCTGATTGGGTCGAAATTTCAACGCATTTTCCGTATTCGGCTGAGTCAATAGCTTCATCGAACTTATTTCTTTCTTCTTCAGTCCACTCGTCGGAAGGCTTACCTTCATTTTTATTCATAATTTCAAGGGCAGACTTGAGTGCCGGTATATCTTTAAACTGACGCCTAACCTCTTGAATCATGGCCATTGCTGCTCGCCCAACAGCTCCCATAGCAAGAGCACTAAAAAGAAAAGGGAGCATGGAGCCAATAAAAAGTCCTGCCATTACCTTGGGTTCGGATACATCAATTGTAGTAATACCTGCGGTTTCCTTAAATGCGGCAAAAAGTGCAAGCGCAGTTAGAGCTGCGGAACCAATGGCAAATCCTTTTCCAATTGCAGCAGTGGTATTCCCCACAGCGTCAAGTTTATCTGTTCTTTGCCTCACTTCTTTAGGCAGTTCCGACATCTCTGCAATTCCCCCAGCATTATCTGAAATTGGCCCATAAGCATCCACAGCTAATTGAATTCCAGTATTTGAAAGCATTCCCACTGCGGCAATTGCTATACCATAAAGACCTGCTAATTCATAAGCACCCACAACAGCTGCTGCAAGGATGAGAATAGGAAAGGTTGTTGAATACATTCCAATTCCGAGACCAGCTATAATGTTGGTTGCATTACCCGTGATGGATTGCTCAACAATCGATTTTACGGGTTTGGTATTCGTTCCAGTATAATGCTCTGTAATTTTGCCGATCGCTAATCCTGACACAAGACCTATGATGATAGCGTAAAATACCCCATCTGATGAGTATTCGAAATTATTATAATTCCATTTCTCAGGCAAGAAATGATCGATTGCTAAATACGCACAAACAACCATTGCAATCGAAGATGCGAATTCACCCCGGTTCAAAGCTTTGTGAGGATCTCCGCCGTCCTTTACCCTAACCAAAAAAGTGCCCAATATAGAGGTGATAATTCCAATTGCACCCAAAATTAAGGGAAGGAAAATAGGGGATAAGTTATTGAGATCATCCTCAAAATTTAAGGAGCCGGCTACCATAGCTGCACCTAGAATCATTGTACCGATTATGGATCCTACGTATGACTCAAAAAGATCGGCACCCATCCC
>JABGWZ010000047.1 GCA_018675995.1 Opitutia bacterium
CAAGACCTCACAGAAAAAGCAGTTCAATTATCTAATAGTTGTCCTTTAGAAAAATGGCACCCTAGGGTAGCTAATCTACTACAGTCAAAAGAAGGCGAGAAATGGATGATTGCATGCTCCGGAGGAGCTGACTCACTTTTCTGCTTACTTGTAATTTGGGGAGCATACCCAGAACTTAGGAAAAATTTAACCGTTCTTCATTTTAATCATAAATTAAGAGGTACAGAATCAGATAAAGATGAAAACTTTGTTAAAGATACTGCTAAGGCATTAAGCATAAGATTCGTTTCTGAATCTCAAGTTGAATCAAAAAAATCTGACGAGGCGAGCCTTAGAGATCATAGGCGAGAATTCTTCTGCAAGGCTATGGCTCAACTCAATGGTGGCATCCTGCTTCAAGGCCACCATTTGGACGATATTGCCGAAACTTTTTTGTGGAGAATAGCCAGAGGGGTAGGTGCTGAAGGGTTGTGTGCACCTCGACCTGTTCAAACTCACAAAGATTTCTTCTTTGCTCGCCCATTACTTTCGTTGCAAAGGAGTGAGATTCATCATTTGCTAAACCAAAACAAAATTGCTTGGAGAGAGGATCAAAGCAATCAAAGTGAACAATATCTCCGAAACCGGCTAAGAAAAAATACTCTTCCGAATTGGAAAAATGATTCGGATCGAGACCTTCTGAATGGCATCCTACATACAAGAGAACTTATTGAAGAGCAGGCAGATGCGCTAAACAAATGGGCAGATGAAGCACTAATTTCATCTCTCAAAGGTGACAAGCTTAGTGTGAGTAAATTAAGTCAATACCCGCAAGCAATCATTCGAAAAGTTATCTCATTGTGGCTTTCTATTGAAGATACAATCTCGACCGTCCATCAGTATCATTTAAACTACATAATTGATGCTTTATTGAAAAGTGATCCTTTGAAAATTCAATTGTCTCCAACATTAACGATTATTCAAAGGAAGAATTTCATTACTAAGGAACTAAAATTACCAGCACCCACTAAGTGGCCCCGATCCTTTCTACCATTAAATTCCTCAACTTATCTGCCCGATAAAGCAACGATCAGGGCTGACTTAATAAGTCTAGACACAAACTTAAAAGAAAAGATTTTGAACGGAAAAATTGATAGAAGTTTCCATGCATATTTATCATTCAATTTTTTAGAGGAAGAATTATACGTAAGACAAAGAAAACCAGGAGATCGGTTCACTCCATTGGGTGCAAAGGGAAGCAGGAAAGTTAAGGATTGCATGATTGATCGCCAATGGGATCAGCAAAAAAAAGAAAAGTGCCCTTTAGTAGCGGACCAGAATGATAAAATATTATGGATACCAGGGTTCCCACCCGATCATTCTTCAAGGATTACCGCAAATAATGTAGAGGTAATCCGTTTGACTTACAAGGAATCAGGGACATGATGTCTTTACGTGGAAAACAACTCGAAAAAAGACGGAGAAGATAAACCGAAAAACTTCCATCCAAAAGTTTTACTCATATGGTTGGCGATACTGGCAGCAATTATTGGTTTGGCTATGGTCCAGTCTCAAGAAATCACACCATCTCACAACAGCATTACATCGGTTAATGACTTGATAATTGAAGCAAAGGAAGGTCGCATCGAGAAGGCCTCCATTGAAAGCGACCCAAAAGGCGGAGAAGAGTGGTACACAATTCAGGGTAATTTTAAAAACCCTGCATACATCGCTAATTCAAGCGAAAATGAATATCAGTACCTATCCTTCTATGT
This sequence comes from Opitutia bacterium, assembly GCA_018675995.1. GTDB lineage: Bacteria > Verrucomicrobiota > Verrucomicrobiia > Opitutales > Seribacteraceae > Seribacter. Next base: position 1,755 of record JABGWZ010000047.1, read on the forward strand.
TAAAGGAAGGGTGACGGAATCTGAGTACAAAGAATTACGGAATGTATTGGGCAGTAAACTAACCGAAAAACCTTCCAGCACAATTTGGACTGATTTACTATTCAGCCTCCTGCCTTTCTTATTAATTATAGGTTTGCTCTACTTTTTGTTTGTCAGGCAGTTGAGGATGGCTGGCAAAGGAGCCCTCAATTTCGGTAAAAGTAAGGCAAAATTACTCACCCGGGAAAACGAGAAAATTGTTTTTAATAATGTTGCAGGGTGCGATGAGGCTAAGGAGGAAGTCTCCGAAATTGTTGATTTCCTTAAAGATCCCAAAAGATTTCGTAAAATTGGCGGCAAGATCCCCAAAGGTGTACTTATGGTGGGCCCCCCTGGTACTGGTAAAACTCTCCTTGCTAAAGCGGTTGCCGGAGAAGCTGATGTACCTTTTTTCAGCATTAGCGGTTCTGATTTTGTTGAGATGTTTGTTGGCGTAGGTGCTGCCAGGGTTCGTGATATGTTCGAACAAGGCAGAAAAAGTGCACCTTGCCTTATTTTCATCGATGAGATTGACGCAGTTGGAAGACAGCGTGGTGCTGGTTTGGGTGGTGGAAATGATGAAAGAGAACAAACCCTAAATTCCCTACTCGTCGAGATGGATGGATTTGACGGTCACGAGGGCGTTATCATTATCGCCGCTACGAATCGTCCTGATGTATTAGACAACGCCCTCCTTAGACCCGGCAGGTTTGACAGACAAGTCGTAATTGACCTTCCTGATCTTGAGGGTAGAGATGCAATTTTAAAAGTTCATGCAAAAAAAATTAAATTAGCCGAAGATGTTGATTTAAATTCACTTGCACGTGCTACCGCTGGTTTCTCTGGTGCTGACCTTGCTAACCTTCTCAATGAAGGTGCTTTAATTGCTGCTCGACGGCGAAAGAAAATGGTTGAACGGATAGACCTTGATGATGCGAGGGAAAAGATTTCTTTCGGTACAGAAAGAAGAAGAGTGATGGATGATGAAGACCGAAAAATCATTGCTTATCACGAGGCTGGTCATGCAATAGTTCAAGCAAAAGTTGATGATGGTCTTCTTCCTATACACAAAGTTACTATCATTCCTCGAGGACAGAGCTTGGGCAGTACAATGTTCACCCCAAAAAAAGATATTTTGAATCATAGCAAAAGACGTGTCTTAAACCAAGTTTGCTGTGCGATGGGCGGCAGGGCGGCAGAAGAAATCGAAATTGGTGATGTAACAAGCGGAGCAGCTGGTGATATCAGAATGGCAACAAACATAGCAAGAAGCATGGTTTGCGATTGGGGCATGAGTGAATTGGGTATGATTTCATTTGGAGACAAACAGGATCAGGTATTTTTGGGTAAAGAACTTTCGCGTGCTCAGAACTACAGTGAGGAAACTGCTCAAAAAATCGATTATGCTATAAAAGAAATAATCGATGATCAATATACGCGGGCTAAGAAAATCTTGAACGATAACATTGATGCTTTACACAAATCTGCAAATGCCTTACTCGAACACGAAACTATTGAAGGCAAACACATTCATGAAATTTTAGATAAAGGTGAAATTATTTCTCCTGTCATCAAAACAATTCCATTAAGCCAAGAGAGCGAAAAGGATAAAAAGGAAGTTGAGGAAGAGAAAAAGGATGACAAATCCAAAGACGATGGATTAGGTGCAGGACCTGAACCAGTTGGTGTACCTGCATGACATTTAGAATTCGCCAATTTTTCTTGCTTTGATAACAAAAATTTTCTATTAATCTAACCATGAGTAGGCATCCAAGTTTTAAAACCCCAGGGGGTATCGCCGTTAGGCGCAATGTACTAAAGCGCTTCGAACGTGTTGAACTTCTGCGCAAAAGAGGTCAGTGGAAAGATGGGGACAGAGTCGTCTCCTTGATAAAAACAAAACCAGAAGAGTAATTTTAGGTTCATTTTGGGTTATTCACCCAATTTATGTAGTCTTTAGATCCTTCTGCCTCCCAATACACCCATTGAGGTGTTTCATACTCGTGTTTATCAAGTAATAGTTTCTCAATTTCGTCCTCATTACCCAACTTAAATTTGACCACAATTCTAACCTCTCGGTTAACTTCCTTGTTACCATTCCAATGATAATAAGACTTTATCTCTTTTTCTATCTGACCACAAGTGATTAACTTTTTTTGCAAAAGCCTCTGAACTATTATTTTACCAGTCTTTACTGAAGAACTTGTCGTCATACCAATACCAATTTTCAACTTCATTTATAATTTCATTGCAATTAGTATGGAAATATTCATTTTAAATCTTTTCATTCATTTCGACCAATAATACATTAATAATAGTGAGAGACGAATACTTAAAAGAAGCCCAAGAGATAATACCAGACCCCAATGCACTCATTAATGTTGTGTCGAGAAGGTCAAAGCAACTTAAATTTGGAAATAAACCTTTGGTCGAATCCTTAGAAAAACTTGAACCTGAGGATATTGCACTAAGAGAAATTATTGAAGGTAAAATCTCCTACCAAGAGTGGGAAGACGAACCTTCCGACTCTTAATCCTAATTTGCTTTTTCTTCCTTTCCTCTATTTAGTAGGGGTTTAGTTTTTAGTGCCGTGTCTGCCAAAAAGAAAAGTTCAAATGTTTTGCCTACCCTAACTAATCCTAAAGCAAGGCATAAGTTTATTTTAGGTGACAAGTTCGAGGCTGGCATTGTATTACAGGGAACTGAAGTTAAATCAATCAGGGCGGGTAATGCACAAATTACCGAATCCTATGCCCGCTTCATTAAAGATGAATTGTATTTATTTAACGCCCACATTTCAGAATATGAATTTGGAGGAGAAGATAATCACCCAACTCAACGCCCAAGAAAATTACTTCTAAAGAGCAGGGAATTAGAAAGGCTTAAGAATGAAGTTGAAGCATCGGGAAAAACCCTTGTCCCTACAAAACTGTATTTCAAAGAATCTCTGATAAAGTGTGAGATTGCTGTGGGTTCAGGGAAGAACCTTCGAGACAAAAGACAGGATTTAAAAAAACAAGTTGCCCAAAGAGAGGCAGATCAGGCACTCAAAAATGCTATAAAACGGTGATAGATATAATTCTTAATTGCCCTGAAATCCCCCAGAATACCGGAAACATTGGAAGGATATGTGCTTTTACAGGAGCAAGGTTACATCTAATTCATCCATTAGGGTTTAAAATCAACGACAAGAACCTAAGGAGAGCAGGAATGGATTACTGGAATGAACTTGAAGTAATCGAACATAAAAATTGGGAAGCTTTTGTTATTTCCAAACAAAGACCAACTAATGTGCATTTGTTCACAACCCATGCAAAAAAAACACTTTGGGATGCAAACTTCAAAAAAGGAGATGGTTTATTATTTGGGAACGAAGGAAAAGGTGCACCCGATAAAATCCATAAATGGGTAAATGAAAATAGAGTAACAATTCCAAAATTTGACCATAAGTTGAGATCACTAAACCTTGCCGTATCAGTTGGAATTGCAACCTATGAAGCGATTCGACAAATAACTAATTAGAACTTCTTAGGCGAACCATATCCGAAACGCCAAAGGTATCAATAATTTTACCTTTTGAAAATTCATCGGAAACCATAAATGAGTGTATTACCTCCATTCTGAGGCAAAACCTCATTCATTGGGAACTGATTGCCATTGATGATCATTCAACTGATTCATCTTTTTCTATGATTGTGGCCTTTTGCAAAGTAGGCAAAAGAATTACCATTTTAAAAAATCCGGGAGATGGAATTGTGGATTCGCTGAATTTTGGAATTAAAAAAGCAAACACCCTATTAATTGCTAGAATGGATGCTGACGACGTTATGCACCCAAAAAGACTTTTACTACAGGTAGAAAGATTGGAGAAAAAAAAGGAACTGGGGCTCATCTCATGCCTGGTCAACCATGTAGCTATTGGCGACCATGATACAAGAGGGTACCGAAAATATGTTTATTGGATAAACCAAATCTGCTCCCCCCATGAAATTTCACTAAATCGATTTATCGAAAGTCCAATTGCTCATCCTTCTGTAGTGTTCAGGAGAGAGTTAGTTTCTAAATGCGGGGAGTATAAAAAAGACGGGTTCCCCGAGGACTACGAGCTTTGGCTTCGCTTATTAGATAAAGGTGTAGAAATGGAAAAAGTAAAAGAATACCTTATTGACTGGCGAGACAGTAAAAAGAGAGTTTCTCGAACAGGTTCCAATTACAAACTTGATGCTTTTCAGAATTTAAAATCAATCTACTTAAAGAAGTGGATAGAAAAAAATGTACCATCTAATAAGTCCATTCAAGTTTGGGGAGCAGGTAAATTTGCAAAGCAACAAATCAAATATCTTAAAAGAATAGGCATTTCAATTGATTGTATTTATGACATCGATTCTAAAAAAATAGTAAATAGAGAAAAGATACTTCATATTAATCAAATCCCTAACCCAGACCAAAACTTTATATTATGTTTGATAGGAAAAAATGGTGCACGCGGCAAAATTGCTGAATTTCTGTCAAAAAAAGGTTATATTATAGAAAAAGACTTTATATTTGCTGCTTAATGTTAATATTTAATCTTTTTTCCTTGATTAGCTACATTGGTCTAATGTGGGATGTAATAACACCTTACCTTTTATATAACTCATGAAATTATTCCTCTTCTTGTTACTAGTCTCTCATGTCCTCCTTCTGAATGGAGCAACACCCAAAGGGTTCATTGCCTTGTTTAACGGGGAAAACCTTGATGGTTGGTGGGGCTTAAAAACAGAGGATCCAGGAAAATGGTTAGCTTTACCAAATGACAAATTTAAAGCTAAATGGGAAGCTAGTCAGAAGGATATTCAAAAACATTGGCGGGTGGAAAATGGCATTTTAATCAACGATGGTAAGGGCCTTTTTTTATCTACTGAAAAAAATTACCAAGACTTTGAGTTGAAACTCGAATATAAAACTGTTGCCGGAGCAGATAGTGGTATTTATCTTAGGGGTGCTCCACAAGTCCAGATATGGGACACAACTGAATCGGGTGGCAAATGGAAAATCGGAGCGAATAAAGGATCGGGGGGATTGTGGAACAACGGACCAGCAGGTAGCCCAGGTAGAGACCCACTTCAGAATGCAGATAAGCCATTTGGGCAATGGAATGATTTTCATATCACCATGCGTGGTGATCTTGTCACTATATACCTCAACGAAAAACTTGTCGTTCACCGTGCACCCTTGATTAATTACTGGGATAGAAAGACACCCTTAAGTAAAAGAAAACCTCTTATCTCAAAGGGTCCGATTCAATTACAAACCCATGGCGGTGAAATTCGTTGGAGGAATATTTATATAAAAGAACTTGAACCAGCTTGCTGTGATGAAGAGGAATTTGCAGAGATTTTCAACGGGGAGAATTTCGAAGGTTGGAGAGGTGCCATAAGCAACTATCAAATCGTAAATGGCTCCATTCAATGCAAAAAGGGAAAAGGTGGGACCATTTTTACAGAAAAAAAATACGACAATTTTATTGTCGACTTTGAATTTAATTTACCATCGGGTGGTAATAATGGCTTAGCAATTCGATATCCAGGAAAAGGGAACCCCGCATACGACGGGATGTGCGAATTACAAATCTTAGATAGTGAGCACCCTAGGTATGCCAAGTTGGACCTTAGGCAATATCACGGCAGTGCATATGGAATTGTCGCAGCTAAGAGAGGTTTCCTAAAAGAAAACGGCCAATGGAATCATCAAACTGTTACTGTTGAAGGCTCGAAAATAGTGGTAATCTTAAATAAACAATTAATCCTCGATGCTGACCTAAGCAAAGCCACTTCATTTATGGCTAATAAAAAACACCCTGGGGTTACTTTGAAAGAAGGGCATTTTGGATTTGCAGGGCACAATGACCCTGTATCCTTCAGGAAGATTAAAATTAAAAAAATTTGAATCACACGCTTCAGGTCAGCAAAA
>JABGWZ010000046.1 GCA_018675995.1 Opitutia bacterium
GTACAAACTGCCCGACTGCTACTGCGATCACCACCAATAAACCTGCCGCTATTCGCACCTGTCTTTCCAGGGACATCACTTTCTTCCCTTCCACGACCGGAAGACCGGCCGACTGCCATGCGGAAGTTCCACCTTCCACATTTACAATTTTGGTAAACCCAACAGATTCAAGTTTTTGACAAACCTTCATCGATCGGCCCCCTGACTGACAGATCACGTGTATTTCCTCATCCTTGGCAAAGGGGATCTGTTCCAAGTTGAATGATTCCATGGGGTAACTCGACGCACCATCCGCATGTACCGAACCATACTCCGCAGGGGTCCGCACATCGACCAATGGAATATCATTTTTTAAATGGCGTTGCTGGTTAGATTCTTCTACGGATATATTTTTCATAGATTTTTAGGTATTTAATTTAAGCAAATCGTGATTTAACACAGGATAAAATTGAGAAAATATGCGGTTCTGAAATTTGATAATATGTTCTTTGCCCCTCCTTCTCCACGGATAAAAAACCACACCTCATCATCAATCTTAGATGCTCCGAAGTAACATTACTCTTTAAACTCGAGGCATGAGCTAATTCCCCAACGGTTAGCCTATTTTCTTCCAACAATAAAAGAATTCTTAACCGCATAGGGTGTGCCAATATTTTCAAACATTCGGCTGCCTGTACCAACGATGTAGATTCAAGTTTCACTGATTAAAGACCAAGTTTCCATATAATATCGATACAGTACGATATTTAGATAAATAGGGTACGCAATAAAAATATCAGATAAAATTTGCAGAGTACGCATTTATGCATTTAGTGTATTTGCATACTTAGCTCAAAATACTAAAATGAAAACCAAAATAACGACAATAATTCTAGCTTCTATCACGCTCAATATTTCTCTATGGGGAAATATTCCACCGCAAAATGCACCAACAATGTTGCCCCCAGCAGGAACTCCAGTGCTCAAGGAAAAATTGAATTTTCCTGACATTGACTTGGATCTATCCAAATATGTCGACTTGAAGGAAGGTTTGATTGCACACTATCCTTTTAGTGGAAATTCTGAAGACCAAAGCGGAAATAAAAACCACTTAGAGAACAACGAGGCCACTCTTACCCTAGACCGTTTTGGCATGAAAGACTCTGCCTATTCTTTGGATGGAATGGATGACTACATGTTTAGTGATATTGAAAATCGCAAGGGAGACTTTTCTCTTTCCCTCTGGGCAAAAGCGGGCGATATCATGCAAAGCCGCTATCGCTCTGTGATTAACATTTATGACAAAACAGGTGGATCTAAGGACACCTGCCAAATTCATACTAGCGGGGGACGTTACCCGACTTACCAATTCTTCTCCAGTAACCCGGAAAGCTTTGCATTGGTTACCACGGAATGGCAACAACTGGCGGTCTCGGTATCCGGTAAAGTGATCCGTTTTTATGAAAACGGAACCAAAGTATACTCGCAGGAACTCGAAGGCGGGGAAGCCAATCAATTTTCTAATATTATCATAGGTAAAAACCGCCATGGAGGTGCAAAGTTCCATGGCTCCATTGACGATGTTTATGTATACGATCGTGCGATCAATGATGCCGAGGTCGCCCGTCTGTTTGATGGTGGGTTTGAGGATAGCGATGGAGATGGTCTGACAGACGAATACGAAGTCGGTTTCAGATCGGGACCAAATGGAATCGAATCGCTTAGGTACAAAGTGATTAATGATAAGAAATATACCTTTAGGGAGGCCGAGAAAAAAGCCATTGAATTGGGCGGACACCTAGCAACTATTATTTCAAGTTCTGAGGATGCTGCCATCCAAAAAGCATTGAACGGAATTTTGACCAATACAGTATGGATCGGTGGAACGGACGAGAAAACCGAAGGGATCTGGGAATGGGTAACCGGCGAATTATGGAAATTCTCGAATTGGGACAATGGACAACCAGAGTCAAGCAAGTATCAGGGGACGGAAGACTTCTCCAAAAGATATGCTTCCGGTGTCTGGCACGATTGGAGAAACAGCCAGAGAAACGAATACTTCCTCCTCGAGTATGGCTTCTACACTGACCCTACCCTTGCAGACAGCGACGGGGATGGAGTAAATGACGGAAAAGAAGTCGCTGCTCAAACCGACCCCAATAATCCCCTCAGTCGTCCAGCACCAAAAAGAAGTGCACCTCAAGAAGGTCCGGGTGCACCGCCGGCTCCAGACTACAAAGACACCATCTCGGAATTGTCTGAAAAAGTGAAAGCACAGGAGATAAGTATCAATGGTTTGGAAGAGCAAAA
>JABGWZ010000045.1 GCA_018675995.1 Opitutia bacterium
CTCTCCTACCTTAGCTGCATGCGGACAGGTTCGGCTGATCGCAGTTAAGGGACTCACATACCTTATAAACTCCTCACAAGCAGTCATAATATACTTCTCATCCTGCCTTAAAAATTCAAGTGCATCCGGATGTTCGCTCATGTAAACAAAAATACTGCTCACCACATTAATTACCGTGTCCTTTCCACCAGCGAAAGTCACGTTGGCAATTCCCTGCTTTTCCTCAAATGTTAATTTTCGACCTCGAAAATCAACCCCGTTTAAAATACTAAAAAAATCCTCCCCAGGTTCCTTCTCCGCCTTCTTAAACTGTTCGGCTGTGTATGCCTCCAAGTCACTCCCCTCAGTTAATGCATGTAATCCCCAGGCTTCCCAAACCTCAGATTCGGATTCCGGCACATGTAACAAACGAGCCAAGGCTCGGCATTGTAAAGGCAGGGCAAATTCATAAACCGCATCCATCTCTTCCTTACTTAATGCATCTGCAACCATCGAGTACACCATTTCCGTCATATCCAAAATATATTCCGTCTGGGTTGGACGTTTAAAAAAAGGCTCCACGAGTGCCCGGTAATCTGTATGCTCGGGGGGATCCATCTCGATCGGAATCTGACGCATAGAACGAAGGTTTTCTTCTGAGTGCGGAACCACATTGAAGGGATGATCACTGCTAAAATTCTGCCAGTCCCTTACAGTCTTTCTCAATTCCTTTAAACGCAGGATAAAAGGAATCTTTTCTCCGTTAAACTCAGTATTCTGAACCCCGGAATGCTCGCGGGCCTCACGAAATGGATCTTGGTTACTATACATTTAAAGTTCTTCGCCCCATCCTTACCCAAAGTCAACAAAATGGAAACAACAGCTAAAATCTAATTAATCCAATTTGCCTCTATAAATCATTAGCAATAGAAATTTTCTATATTGAAATCTAAGCAATCCAATAACCCAGTCACTCGTGTCAAAAAACCGGAACCGTCTAAGGACAGTTCTGATTGGATTATCTGGGCAGCATGGGCCGATCGTATAACTTTTGAGGAAATTCATAAAGTCACCGGACTTACCGAGAGCAAAGTAATTGCCCACATGAGAAAATCACTTAAACCTTCGAGCTTTCGCCTATGGCGCAAACGGGCGTCGACTCAAAGCATCAAACATCAAAAACTCTTCCGACACCGAAGGAATGGTGCCCAAATAGATTATTAGTTAATAAGGTACTCCGCTCAGACGGCCTTCTTCATTTCCTTTTTAATTCGCTCAATGATAAACGTGTTTGAAATCTCGACTTCAATCCGAATTGTTCTGCCCTCACGAATCACCTGATAAACTTCCAAAAATCCTTCCATTTGTTTATTATCTTTCGATTTCAATTCCATCATAGCCAAACCACCTCGGATCATATTCTCCATGGGTTCAGATGATTCAAGCGAGTTGGTTTCTATGATACCAATCATTTTGAGGACGCCATCATCATCGCCAATTACCATACCACATGATTGGATTTTATCTGCCATCATCCTTGCCCATTGACCCAACTCAGCAGTCTCTTTAGCACCTTTCACATCCGCGAAAAATAAAAATCCTGGAGTCTCCAGTATACTAGTAAGGGATTCAAGAATCGGATGACTACTCGAACCTCTTCCTTTTCCATTCGCTATCTGAATACCCTCAGTAACATAATAACGATCGGGTCTAAAAACAATTTTACCTTTTTTAAGTACACTAAAGGCCATTGGTCGCCTTCCTTTATTGGTTGAAAAGATGGTCTTTTTTCCAACCTTTGTTTCTACGATATAATCCCTCGCTCTCGTTACTTCAGTAACTACCGATGCATCTACACCATTCTCAAGAATACCAATACCCTTATCTTTCTCTCCAGTTCCGAAAACAGTTAGGTTTGAAACTTCCTTTAAATCGATCCCAAATTTATTCTGCACGTCCTTAACCATATGCTCCATCTCAGGAATACTTTCTAATGAATCCTCAAAAAAGGAACCGATCTCTGAACTCCTCATAGATTCAAAATCCATATGCATAATCCAATTTGAACCATCCGATACTTTTTTTAAGTCCAGTTGTTTTGCATTTAATGAAAATGCCAGAGTCCAAGCAGTTACGAGTAAAAATGTTTTCATGATAAAAATGTGTTTCCTAAAAAGATCATGCTTCAAAACTTAAAAGTCGAGTTTTTACTCATTCTGTTTTCATTATAGTTACATGCAGGTTTCTGATTTTTCGAGCTGCTAAGAAATCGCTTACTCGCCAATACAAATTAATTCCTTCAGAGTACGGGCAAAAATCTTTTCATCCGCATAAGCAAAGCCAGATAACGCCCAAGTCTCTCCTGCTCGGCCCAAGTCACTTATAGAAACAAGTGCACCCTCATCCAAACTGTTTGCATTCCATTTTAAAACATAAACCATTCCCACCATGGTCGGAAAATAAATTCGATCTCCGACTACGATCGGAGGAGCCGAGGAAACATGACCCCATCCACTACCTCCATTCCTTTTATCCTTCGTTGCCTTAAAGCCGTCTGCGTTTTTCATATCATTGGGTATCGTCTTACCCCACAATAACTCATCCTCTTTTCCCTTCTGACGAATTACCTGAGCAGGCACCTCCAAG
>JABGWZ010000044.1 GCA_018675995.1 Opitutia bacterium
TGAATGTAAAAAATCGGATTCCAGTTCCAAGAAAGATTCTTCCTGCAAAAAAGGAGAAAAATCCTGTCCCGATAAAAAAGAGGATTGTCCCAAGAAAAAGCGGAAGAAGTAATTTTTCTTCTCCTCAGTTCTTTTCAACTCTTCTTTTAGAATTATGAAAAAGTCTCTTCTTTTACTTTCCGCCCTAGCTGCGTGTGCTTTATCCCTAATTTTTGCTGATGATCATCGAGAGCGTGAAAAAGAACGAGAAAGGGAAGAGCCACGAAAAGAAGTATATGAAAAGCAGGAGAGAATGCATCGAGAATCCAGAGAAATCGATGAAGCTGTAAGAGAAGGAAGGATTTCCCATGAAGATGGACGCGAAAAACTCGAGGCTCTTAACCGAAAGCATCACGAGCACGAAAAAGAAAGGTTTTGGAAAAGAGTTAAGCAAGGGATTGAGGGATCCGTCCGCTCGGGTCGTATGACCCGCAAGCAAGCGGATGCTGAATACGCACGAATCAAAAGAACTCAAAAGCAGAAGGAAGAAATTGCTCGGGAACTGCATCACGAAATTGAGGAAGAAATGAAGGAGCTACGCATCGCAGTTCGCGAGGGAGAGATCAGTGAGGAGGAAGCCCGAAGGGAAGGGGATGAGATGCGTCGTAATCTGGAGCGTGAGATTCATGCCGCTCATCGCAATATTGATTTTGAAGCTCAGGAGCAACGCATACACCAGTCAATCGAGGAGGGCCGTATGAGCGAGGAGGACGGGGAGCGTCGGTTGGCAGAAATGCACCGTAGAATGGAATCGGAAGCGAGAAAGATGCACGACCGGGAGAGGGAAATGCGCAGCCATCACGAGGAGAGAGAGCATCGTGAGGAACGCAGATATTGGGAAGATGAGGAGGAACTATGGGAACAGGTGGCTCAAGGACTGAAAGCGGCGGGTCGGTTGGGTAGAATGTCAGAGGGAGAAGCTCGTGAAATTTGGGAAGAGTGGCGAAACGATGAAGGAGAGGAAGATCATGAGCACGACCATGATGAAGACGAAGAAGAGTGAGCTTCTTAAAATCAACTTTTAATTAACCATACTAACAAAATATGAATAGTAAATTCCTTATATCCACCCTTGTTGTAATTTTCAGTTTATCCATTGCGGGTATTCTTAGTGCGGGAAAAAAGCCCGAAAAACAGAGTGGATACGAAAAGGGTAAGGATGTGGGGCTGAAGGCTCCCAAGGGAGCGGAAGTTCTGTTTGATGGCACCATGAAGTCAGTCAAAAAGAATTGGGTGATGTGGCCTAAAAAAGACATGGATATTACTTGGAAGGTCATGGATAATCCGAATGGTGATGGAAAGACCCTGATGACGGACGGTGGAAGAAAATGGGGAACCCATGATTTGGTGACCAAGAAAAAATATTCCGATTATGAAGGCCATGTGGAATTTATCATGATGGGTGCCCGTGGAGATAACAAGCCCGATGGTTATACCAATAGCGGAGTTTATATGCAGAACCGTTATGAAATTCAGATTGAATCTCCTAAAGGAAAAGATATCGCAGATCCTTATAACTGGAAGATCGGACCACATGGAATTGCCGCTTTTTGTATGGACCGAGTACCAGACCGCAACGCATGGAGACCCAATGGTCAGTGGCATGGCTTTCATTTTATTTTTAAGGACGCAAAATGGGACGGGGATAAAAAAGTCGCCAATGCCCGGGCCACAGTTTGGTGGAATGGAATCAAGGTACATGATAACGCCGAGATTAAGAAAGCAAATGGTGGAATCAAGGTGACTTCCGCTCCCGGGGGATTAAAACTTCAGGAGCATGGTCAGGATGTGCGTTACCGTAATGTCTGGATTATTGACCAAAGCTAATTGAATTTTTTAGGAGATAGTTTCTTCTTTTCATCATTTAAACTAATGAAGGCATTATTCCCCATTCTTTTATGGCTAGTATTTTTGTTTCATTATTTGAATGCATCTCCGAAGCATCGAATTTCTTATTATAAGAATGGGGAAATTCATGTGAACCAACTTGGTAAATCCGAACAGAAACCACTCACTTCCGGACATTGGGATTTTAAGCCATCGTGGTCAAAGACGGATGATAAGCTTGTTTTTTTCCGCCGCTATGTAAATGCACCGGATGTATGGAACTGGAAGACAGCTATTTGCATTATCAATGCCGACGGTACGGGATTCCACCAAATTACGGATGCCAAGAAGACGAACTTTAATCAGACTTGGACCAGGGACGGGAGCAATCGACCGATTTGGAACCGTAGGAACCCAAGTGGTAAGGGGTACCATGTGATGATTAGCGAGATCGGAGCAAAACCTGGCGATGAGGTTGCATTGACCAGTGATAGTTACCATACATGGGTATATACTTGCCTAACCGATGGTCGAGTCTTGGTGAATCATGTTCCGCCTAAAGAAAGTAGGGCATATTATCTGATGAGTTTCGGGAACAATGAAAAACCAAAATTCGAAAAAATTGAATGCGAGTTGGCGAAGAAGGGATACCTCGATCGCCTCAGTCTATCAGTGGATGAAAAGAAAATATGCTTTGAGTTTCAGAAAGGGTTTAAGCGGAAAGTGCCAGGTAGAGTTTTGTACCTTGCAGATTTCGATAAGGAGAAGAGAGTGATTTCCAATTTCAAACCGATTGCCAATCAGGATGAAAAGCCCGCCTGGTTTGCTTATCCCAGGTGGACTCGTGATCAAACCGGCATCGTCTACCATGCAGCAAAATCACTTTATCTTTATGATTTAGATTCCGAAAAAACCACCAAAGTTTCTAGTGACCCCAATGGGGACTACCGTTATCCGCACGGCGAAGCAACGCCCAAATAAAAAGCGGTTTTTACTTCTGCCAGGGCATGTCACCTGATTTTTGAAGGTGGAGCATGAGCTTACTGATAAGTTTGCGAGCGATTGGATGAGATGCCGGTTTTGGATTCTGCTCAGCTGGATCCTCCTTTAGGTTAACCAGTTGCATTGGTTCGAAAGGGTGGTTCTGTAAAAGTTTCCATTCTCCTTCGCGAATCGCATAATACGCACGTCCCTGGTAGCGGAAGTTGCCTTCCCTGCGTACCCAGATCAGGGTGCGGTTGGGGTCACCTTTCTTTCCATTTAACCAGATGGGTGCAAGGCTCTCTCCTTCGATTTCATTTTCAATTTTTACACCGGCAATTTCTGCAAAGGAAGGAAATAGGTCCATGGTGATTCCAACTTCATCTGTTTGAGAAACCGGGATTTTTCCTGGCCAAACCGCACAGGTGGGAACCCGGATTCCACCCTCCCAGTGTTCCTGCTTCCCTCCGTGCCAAGGATCATTGGTGGCTGCATGGGGAATGGAACCTCCGTTATCGGAGGAGAATGTGATAAGAGTGTCTTTAGCAATGCCCAGTTTATTAATCGCATCTAAAACTTTTCCAATTTCGTGATCCATGTGCTCGACAAAGGCGACATTTGTTGCTCTTTTGAGGTCGAGTTGAGGTTCTCTTTTCTGAACTTTCTTTAACCAGTCTTCAGGTGGTTGGATGGGAAAGTGGGGTGCGTTGTATGCAAGGTAAAGAAAAAATGGTTTTGATTTATCTTTGGATTGTTCGGTGATGTAATCAATACCCCATCGGCTGAACACTTCAGTTGCATGTCCCTTTGGTTTGATGGTCTTCTTGTTGAGGCGCATCCAATTAATTCCTCCCCGTAAATGGGTCCAGTAATCATCCATCATATCACCAAGAAAGCCATGAAAGAAGGTAAAGCCACGGTCATTAGGCAGGTTGGGTGCTTCATAACCAAGGTGCCATTTTCCAACCATACCGGTGTGGTACCCGGCTTTATTCAAAATCTCTGGTAGCGTGGGTCCGGTTGGGTTGAAATAACCCCAGTTACTCTCAGGATTCTGTCGGATAACACCAGGTGCACCTACCAGGTCAGGATAACGGCCGGTCATAAGAGAAGCCCGGGTAGGGGTGCATACCGTGCAGTTTGCATAAAACTGGTTCATCCGCATGCCCGAGTTCATTAATTTGTCAATCGCGGGAGTCTTGATGTCTTTTCCTCCAAAGGACGAGAGATCGCTATACCCTAGATCATCAACAAGGATGCACAAGATATTTGGCTTTTTGGTTTTTGAAACAACCAATGAGCAGGTGACGCAAAGAGCCAATAAGATTTTAGAAAATAATTTCATAAGGTATACTAAAATTAAGTCTAAAGTAGAGGGCAAGATTCAACATCTTACCTGTATCAAAAATATCTTATGAGAAGATGTCTTTGACCGCTTTTCCAATCCCATCCTTGGTCGCATAGAAGGGGCGTTTTTCAACATCGTAAGCGGTTTTTGGATTGATTCCCATGGCAGTATAAATGGTGGCATGGAGATCTTCGATGGAAACGGGATTTTCAACAGCCATCAAGGGACGTTCGTCTGCAGTCTTCCCATATACAAATCCTTTTTTGACTCCGCCTCCCCACATCGCAACGCTGGTTCCACCAGTAAAGTGGCGGTGCAATCCATAGTGTTTCATTTCCTGTAATTTGTCTGTTTTTGCACGGGACTGGTCCTTTGCTGTGGAACCTGGCACTCCCTCGATCATCATGTCCCGACTGAATTCACTGGCGAGAATGACCAAGGTTCTGTCCAGAAGTCCTCGTTCTTCCAAATCAAGGATTAACTGAGCGATGGGTTGATCAATCTCCTTCTTCATTCGAGCTTGGGTGGTATGTCCATTCTCATGGTGATCCCAGTGAAGGAAAGGAACATACTCGGTGGTAACCTCGACAAACCTTGCTCCCTGTTCAGCCAATCGACGGGCAAGCAGACATCCTCTGCCAAATCGGGTATCGCCGTACTTGGCATAAGATTCCTTCGATTCAAGAGTTAGATCAAATGCATCCTTTTCCTTGGACTGAAGGAGCCGGTGTGCGGATTCCATGGATCGAAGCATCGACTCACGCTGGAAATCGCTCATCAATTCACGGTTGGGATTTTGGTCGAGCAGTTTTTTGAAGTGTTTATAACGGTTTGAAAATCTACCCGGTTCCATACCCTGGGGCGGTTGGACCGATTTGACTGCCTGTTCGGGGTAGGGCAGGTTCATCGGACCAAATTCCGATCCGAAAAATCCGCCAGTTGTGAAAGCCTTGAGTTCCTCTTTTTCCCCTACACCCTCCAGTCGCTGACCAACATTGATGAAGGGAGGGACTACCTCATTCTTTGGGCCGAGTACCTTGGCCATCCATGCACCCAGATGTGGGGCGGCCACGGTGATCGGAGGGACATAACCCGTGTGCCAGTGATACTGGTGGCGCGAGTGGAGAATTGATCCGAGATCCGGTTGAACTGCGGAACGGATTAATGTTCCCCGATCCATTACTTGGGCAATGTTTTCCAGACCTTCGGAAATTTGCAATCCATCCACATTAGTATTGATCGCTGGAAAGGTGCTGAGGATTTTATTTGCTTCCAGTCCCTTTTCGAACGGGAAGTATCTTTTGGGATCAAATGTATCGGGAGCGGCCATACCTCCGGCCATCCAAATCAGGATGCAGGAGTCTGCTTTTGCAGCCGGGTGAATAATGTCTTCATTTCCCCAAGCCTGTGTCCCATTGCTTGCAAGCGCGGCTGTCGATGCAAGGCCGAGTTGTTTGATGAAATCTCTTCTTTGGATGCTTTCTGGAATGTTCATTATATAAAATATTTTATCGGATAATTTGAAAGTCAGGCTGCATGAAGACAAGCCATAGCAGGTCTTCCACTTGTTGGGGATCCTTAGGGTTGGTCATTACTGAACCAATAATTTCTTGTTCACCCGTAGTCGGAAGACGGCCTAGGGTATGTTCATAAAGCCAGTTGATAAATTTTTGACTATCGGTTGCCTTGGCTTTCAAGTTATTTGCTCCTTCAGTCAAATATTTGGAGAGGATTGCACCGTTAGCCAAATCGATAGCCTGTAACATGGTGAGCTCAGCGGGTCGGGAAGTAACCACCTGATCACGATGGGGGCGGCCAAGAGAACTCATGAGGAAATCATTTTTCACCAAAGATGCCCGAACGGATGGTCCATCAAAAGTACTTTGACCGGGTATAGTTGGTACTGCTTTATCCAGAATTCGTTTCCAGGGGCCGGCACCATAGTTATGTACAACCTTGGCTGGGATCCATTTCTTTTTTTCCTGCACTTCCCATGTTTTATCTGTGTTGAGAGTGATTGCATCTTTGCCTTTACCGAAGGAAAACTGCGCGATGAAACCGGAACCGCCCCCAAACATTTCTGCATTTACCTCAATCAGATTTTTACCGGCTTTGAAAAAGTCCGATACTTCGTGATAGACTGGACGAGTCCATTCTCTGGATGAAGTGAGAAATTTTCCATTTACCTTAAAACTGAATGCATTATCACAGGTCGCAAGCAGTGAGGTAAAAACAGGTTTATTTTTTAATTCAATTGAAGTGCGTAATTTGATCTTACGGGTTTGTGGATCCGATGCCCATATCCACTTGGCGGAAATATTTTCAATTTTTGGCAAATCTTTGGATTCTGAGAATGGGGTAGATTTATCATTGGAAGATCGATCCACGTTCGCTTCGGGTTGGTTGGGGTTGGTCCCGGTGACCTGCCAAATTGTATCCATTAACTGCTCGGCGGTCATGCGCTTGGGGACCGGACCTTTGTAAACATACTCCTCGCCGGGCGAAAATTCCAGCCGGTCACTTTTCGATCCGTATGCATGTGATGTCATCACGAATTTCAGGAACTTTCTTAGGTCATATCCATCCTTGGCAAACTGAACGGCCAAGAAGTCGAGAAGATCGTCATTCCATGGCTTGGTGTGCATTGCATCAACCGGGTGTACGATTCCACGACCCATCAATTGGGCCCAGATACGGTTAACGATGGTGCGGGTAAACCTTCCATTCTTTGGATGAGTCAACAATCCAGCAAGTTGCTTCAAGCGATCATTCTTGTTTGCTTTTGGATCAATTTGTCCAATCTCGGGAAACATCCATTTCGGGGTAGCAATTTTTCCGGTTGGAATATCGCACCTTTCGAGTTCAAGGGGTTTATCGGAAAAGACGGCAGCCAAGTCATAGGCTTCCTGCAAGGTCCAGCGATCAATGAAGCTATCATGACAACTGGCACATTTCATATTAATGCCCAAAAACACCTGGGAAACATTTTGGGCAAATTGCATATCGAGTGTCTGGCTGGCGTTTACGCTTCCCCTCCATTTTATACCGTTTATAAAACCAGCTGCATCAGGTTTTGCATCGATCAACTCCATGGTCATTTGATCGTAAGGCATATTTTCCTTCAATGCATTGTAAAGCCAGCTGGTGATCTGTTTTCGTCCACCGGTTATGAATCCGGTCCCGGTGTAATCATTGCGCAGTAAATCATTCCAAAAGGTAAGCCAGTGATCGGCGTAGGAGACATCTTCGGCAAGCAGTTGATCGATCAGCTTTGTCTTTTTGTCGGAAGATTCATCTTTGAGAAAGGAGTTCAACTGTTCAGGGGTTGGTAGAATTCCAATCATATCAAGGTAGGCCCGACGGGCATAGGTGCGCTCGGATGCGAGAGCAGGGGGAGCAGCCTTATTCTTCTTGGTGTATTGGTCGAGGATACGATCGATCGGATGTTTTCTCCCTCCATGTGGAGGGGGAAGTTTTACATTTCTGGGTTGTAAAGGAGGTTCCCATCCGGACGAGCCCAGGGTGATGCCTTCTTCCCAAACCATTCCTTCTTTGACCCATTGGTGCAGAATTCTGAATTGTTCCGTAGATACACCCGGACCCTTTGGTGGCATTCTTTCATCCAAGTCATCGGATTCAACAAGTTCAAGAAACCAGCTATCTTGAATATTTCCTGGCACAGCCATTACACCATTTTCCCCACCGGCAAGAAATTCAGCCCGTGTGTTCATGGATAATCCACCCTTCTTTTTACCGTCCGTATGACATTCTGCACAATTCTTTTTCAGGATTGGCATGACCTGATGAACGAAATCAATCTTTGCACTCAGGAAGAAAGGCCACAGAAATGCGAATAAGAGAATAATGGGAGAATTGTTTATATTACTTTTTATATGACCTATGATTAGTAATTTTATTGTTATAGGCAAAATATAATTTTACGATTCGTGCTTTCTTTTTTTATTACAGGCATCAAGATGGAAGCTATGCAAATTCAAACCAGGCGTCTTTTTTTACAAAGTTTAGCATTAGGATCAATGGGAGTTTCTGTTGGGGTTGATCTAAGTGCAAAAAATAAAAGCAATCCTAACCGTTTTCAAATTGGGATTCAGGAGTATACATTCAACCGCTTGCTCAGAAGTGGGAAACTTAAGCATCTGAACTATCCGTCCATGGTTAAAAAAGAATTGGGAATTGAACATGTTGAATATTGGAGTCGTCCTTTTGAGGGTAAACATACGGATAAGAAATTTGTTGGTGAACTGCTCAGGCGAACGAAGGGGGAAGGAATTAGTAATGTGTTAATTCTTGTCGATGAAAAACATGAACTCGATCATGAAAAGAAATCGGAAAGGGATTTATCAGTCGACCTGCACAAGGGATGGATTGATTGTGCTGCTCAACTTGGATGTGATGCTATTCGGGTGAACTGCCGGATGGGAGGAAATCCAAAGGATAATCTTAAGCGGGCAGTCGACGGGGTGGGGCGGTTATGCGAATATGCCAAAGATACCCCGGTGAAAGTAGTCATTGAACCGCATGGTCGAAACTCTCAGAATCCCGACTGGTTACTCGCGGTGATGAAAGAACTCGATCATTCCCATGCGGGTATATTACCGGATTTTAATAATTTTGGTTCCTACGACCGGTACAGTGCGGTTGAAAAGACTTTACCCTACGCACCTGCTGTATGTGCCAAGGCCCTCAAGTTTGACGAGGAGGGAAATGAAATTCACACCGATTATTTTAAAATGCTTAAAATAGTTCATGACTCTGAGTTTTCTGGGGTGATCAGTATTGAATTTGAAGGACATGGGGTGGATCCCATTGTTGGTTCCCGGATGACCAAGGACTTAATTCTTGAGGGATTAAAAAGAGCGAGGAATTCATAATCCAGTACTTGGCCTTTTGGCAATGAAGCCTAAACTAAAGGAAATCGGGGGTAAATCCTCCCCTGTGCTGATTGTTGGTGCGGGTATGGGTGGCTTAGCATGTGCGGTCACACTACATCGTGCGAATATTCCTTTTCTTTTGTTTGACCGCGATAATGAAGTGGGAGGCCGGGTGCGCACGGATGAATTGGACGGCTACCGATTGGATCGTGGGTTTCAGGTTTTATTGACTGCGTATCCGGAGGCCCAACGATTTTTGGATTATGAAAAACTTGAGCTCCAGGCATGTTATCCCGGCTCCAAGGTCTGGTTTGAAAATCGTTTTCATCGGGTGGCAGATCCGTTTCGACATCCGATTGACGGGATCAAGTCATTACTTACTCCCATTGGATCGCTAGGGGATAAACTGAGAGTCGGAATGATGCGCATGGGCTTGCTTTCCTCGAAGTCCATACCAGATAACTGTACTACTCGGGATGTGCTTAATAAGATGGGCTTTAGTGATTCAATGACCGACCGGTTTTGGAAGCCTTTTATGCGGGGAGTATTTTTAGAAAATGAACTGAGCACCACGATTCGAAAGTTTGAGGAAACCTTTCGGTTTTTTTCAAAAGGAGAAACTGTTTTGCCCAAAAACGGAATTGGAGAGATACCACGTCAATTAGCCGGGCAATTACCCAGGAATAATATTCTGCTCGAAACTGAAATTTCCAAAGTGGATACGAATTCAGTTGAATCATCAGATGGGCGAACATGGAAGGGCAGGGCCGTGGTATTGGCAACGGAAGATTATTATGCAAATCAATTACTCGGTTTAGGACAGGAGCATGCGGAGTGGAACTCGGTTGACTGCCTGTACTTCTCTCTATCGGTTAATGATCTGCCAAGTGATGAACCCATTCTTTATCTTGATGGTACAGGCAATGGACCGATCAATAATCTTACGTTCGTAAATACCTTATGTGATTGTGCACCAGTGGGCCAGGCACTCGCATCTGTAAGTGTGATCGGTAAAAAAGAGTTGGATATAGAAGAAATTGCAAATCAGGCAAAGAATCAATTGGCAGAATGGTTCGGGAAAAAAGCGGAGGGTTGGAAATATTTAAAAGGATATCGCATCCA
>JABGWZ010000043.1 GCA_018675995.1 Opitutia bacterium
AATTTCATAATTCAGTTGGGTTATTAGAGTAACTTAATATTATGAAAACTCAATAACTTGCAAGTTGATCTATCACATTATGATTAAAAAAATAGACTGGAGCAGAGAACTTTGGTATACGTTATTTTTCGTATGCTTGGGATTTACAGTTTGGCCTCTTATGATATACTACCTTGGTCAATCCCTCAATGTATCATATTTTCTTGATTTACCTTTAAGAAATTGGGCAGAGAATAAAGTTTATGGTCCATTATCATACTTCAACTTACGTTCTTGTATTAGTTTAACACTTTTACTATCTCCTTTTTTAGTGGCAACTTCTATAAGATTGATTTTATACAAAGTCCGACGATAAGATTACAATTTCGCTTTTACACTAAAAGATTTTCTTGGTGTTTGCAAAAGTTTGCATAGGACCCGTCTTTTAAAATTAACTCTTTGTGCGTTCCTTGTTCAACAATTTCTCCTTTGTTTAAAAAGATAATTTGGTCTGCTTCTCGAATGGTGCTTAATCTGTGCGCAATGATTAAGGTGGTACGTTTTTGGATGAGTTGATTTAATGCAATTTGTATATGTCTTTCAGTCTCAACATCTACGCTAGAGGTTGCTTCATCTAAAATTACTATTGGAGGTGATTTTAAGATCGCTCTAGCCAAGGTAAGCCGTTGTTTTTCACCCATACTTAAACGTACCCCTCTTTCGCCGATTAATGTATTTAAAGCCAAAGGAAGTCTACTTACAAAATCCCATGCTTGGGCAGTTTTCAATGCCTCGGTAATTTCCAAATCTGTCGATAAAGGTGCTGCAAGAAGCAAATTTTCTTTAATAGTGCTGTCGAATAAAAAAGGATCCTGGGATACTAATCCTATGTTTTTTCGTAGTTCGCTTAATGTAAAATCTTTTACATTTATTCCCCCAATCGAGACCTTACCACTTTCCACATCATAATATCGGAGAAGAAGGTTTGCGATTGTGCTTTTTCCAGATCCAGTCGGTCCTACCAACGCCGTCGTTGTACCGGATGGCAAAGTGAAATCTAGATTTTTAACAATGGACAGCCTATTCTCGTAAGAGAAAGTAACATTGTAAAATTTTAATGAATGATTTTTTTCTGGGAATGGAATTGGTTGAACTGGGTTTTTGATAAAAATTTCTTCATCAAGAATTTCAAAAACTCTCTCTCCTGAAGCTTTTCCAGCTGAAACCATATTATTAATCGAAACTAGTTGCCTGACTGGTTCATAGAACATGTTAGCGTAGAGAAGAAAGGCAAAAAATTGACCTTTTGTGAAAGAAGAATCCGTTTCCAACAAATAAGCTCCCATACCTACGACAGCTAAAATACCCAAGGACGAGGTGAAACTTGCACTTGGTCCTTGTATGGACCAACGATACATAGCTTTGAGAGACCTGAGCTCTAACTCCTTGCTTGATACCATAAAACGATCCTTTTCCCTGCTTTTAAGGTCGAAAGAATGGATTAGCCGATTACCTTGAATATCTTCAACCAGTAATGAGTTTAAATTTCCTGACGCTTCTCTTACAGCTTTCCAATTCTTTTTTGAAACTTTAGAATAACGAAAAGCCATGACAATTAAGATTGGCAAAGGCACAAACACAAGAGATGCAAGGCGGGGCTCTTGCACAAACATCATAATTGTAACTCCACATAAAGTCAGAACAGCAATAACTCCCTGTTCCGTGCCATCTAGGATAGCCCGCTCAACATTTTGAACATCCTCGACAACTCTGGATGCAATATCGCCGCTTTTCCTACGATCATAGAAATTTATTGGTAAATCTAAAAGTTTATCATGAAGAGATTTTCTTATTTTAAGAATAACTTTCTGCTCAAGTTTGTTATTTACTCTAATTCGTAGGCAATTGAAGATTTCTTTTGCGAGAAACAGACCGCCAATAAAGATGATACCGTAGAGAAAGTTTTTTGAATCCTGTAAGCCATTTGTAAAAATCTGATCTAAAACTCTCTGTATGGCAGATGGAACCATAACAGATAGAACGGTTATTATGAAGGCAAGCGACAGGGTAAGTAAAAAAAGGGCTTTATGTTCAAAAATGTAAGAGGAAACCCGACGAATAATTTTTTTGTCTTTGCGTTGT
This sequence comes from Opitutia bacterium, assembly GCA_018675995.1. Classification (GTDB taxonomy): domain Bacteria; phylum Verrucomicrobiota; class Verrucomicrobiia; order Opitutales; family Seribacteraceae; genus Seribacter. The sequence goes on from JABGWZ010000043.1 coordinate 2,122, forward strand.
TTCATGTAAGATGTTGAACAAGTAAACAAAACCTTTTCTATCAATTTGACAAACACCGACGATAAATTCGAGCAAGGACCGACGGGAGCAATTCTTCGAGACTTGCCATCTCCTTACCAAGCACACCCGTTTGGATTACTTCATTTGCCTCGTTTCATAGCAAAAATCAAGAAACATTTGAACGATGACCTTCCTAAGAGTTATCGCCGCAATTTCACAAAGGGTTTTGATGGCTTCTTATGTTTGCATCTTGAAGTTGACCCCCAATCTGTCATTGCGTGCGTAAAAAATTCCAATTCTGAAGAAGATTTAAATGCAAAACTTAAAGAAATTTTTCCTGACAACTTAAATGCACATGTTTGGAATCGTAAAGTTGTTCAAATGGGAATGTCTGATATGGCTCTTGAAAAACTGGAAGAAATAAAGAACGACCTTGGTGCAAGCAGCCGAACCGACCTTCGTTCATTTGCAGATGTGATTGATTTTGATGAAGGCCGTATTACCTAATGCGTTTAAACTCTTTTCACAGTTAATAAGGTAAGGTCATCCCTGTCTGCTGAATCCGAAGAGAATTCTTTTAAGTCTTTCATTAAAGATAGATTGAAGGACAAAGGGCTTTTTTCTTTGGCACTTTCTACGGTGCGACAAAGGCGTTCTAGGCCGAACTCCTCATTTGACTGACTTTGAGATTCGGTTACACCATCTGTGTAAAAAACGAGCATATCCCCTTTTTTGAAAGTGCAGAATTGGTCTTCAATGATTTCGTCAAATAATTCTGATGGAACCATGCCGAGTGCCATTCCATTACCCTGAAGTTTTGAAACTTCTAGCTTATCTCCGCTTACTTTACCAAGTAAGCTAGGTTCATGTCCGGCACGCGTGTAAGTAATTGTATTTGCTTGGGTGTCGATAATGGCCAAAATCAGAGTAATGAACATATCCTCTCGAATTCTTTCTTCAAGGTCATGATTTAGCTGAATCAGAATCTCCCGCGGCGATTTGGACCTCTTGACATAATGCCTGAGGTTGGTTTGGCAAAGTGCCATAAGGAGAGATGCGGGTACGCCCTTACCCGAAACATCTGCGACAGAGATCGCAAATTTAGTGGCAGATAGTTTGTAAAAATCATAAAAGTCTCCACTAACCTGGGAGGAAGGTACATATTGAGTATCAATCTCAAGTCCTTTGAAAGCGGGAGACTCTTTGGCTAGAAATAATTCCTGTACATCTCGTGCTAAATTGAGATCAGAATCCATCCTAGTTTTTTCTAAACGCAAATTCATTGCATCAGCATTTTTTATAGCCAATGCGGCTTGCTCCGCCAGGGAATTTACAAGTGACAAATCAGTTTCACTGAAAGCCATTCCATTCGATGGATTTGCAACAACTAGAACCCCTTGGGTTTGATCATCATGGATTAATGGTGAAAATATCAGAGACCTAAGAATTAATGAGGGGTCGTCATGCTTTACTACCCGTGGGTCATTTTGTGCATGTGGAACAAATACGGGCTTTCCTGTTTTCGCCACTTCACCGACGATACCCTCGCCGTCCTCTAAGACTTCAGACGCAAGAATTCTTTCTAAAAAGCGGGCACGGGTAGTACTTGTTTCGGATAGGGATACATTTATTTTCCGTTGGGGTGGGAATAATCCTTCAGTTGCAATACTTTGAAGTTTCCCATTCGGCATTTTTTCGTAGACACAAGCACTTATGGCACCAGTGGTTATTACAGCAGTATGAGTAATCCTTTGGTATAGATCTTTTCGCTGAACTCCTTCACCAATCGCAACTGCGAGATTATGCATAAAATTAACTACAATTTCTTTTTCCTGCTGCAGTTTGATCTTTTGGTCACTGAGTAAACTCTTTTCTGATTTTGCTTTTCTTCGAGTATAATTCCAAAAGAATAAACCTGTTGTAAGACCAATAAGAAAATAGAGAAAAGAGTTCACTGGTTTTAACCCTTAAACTGAATCCTCGATCTTTTGCTCAAGGTAGTTAACTACATCACGGAATACTCTAGAATTTTTTTCATTTAGTTCCAAGAGAGTTTTATGAGCTTTGTAGATAATTTCAGGATTAGCTTCTTCGTGTTTGGAGTGATGGTTCAGGCTTTCAAGTTCCTTTGTATTTGAAACATAGTTTGAGCTGACAGTTGCAATTTTATGAATTCCCAAATTTTGTACTGTTTCCAAATTTCTTCCCACTAAATTTATTAGTGTAAGTTTTCCTGTCACTTCAAGTTTTCTAAGTTGTAAAGCAAGCCCAACTAAAATACCCAAAAATGTGCTATCCATACTTGGGCAGTTTTGGAAATCTATAACATAAAATCTGTAACCTTCTTTAACCTTTTCATGGAGAAAGGTGCGAAGAGGATTACAGTTCATGTAGGAAGCTTTTTCTTTAACGCACACATAAACATCTTCATTAGTGGCGCAAACTTGGTAAATTGAATTCTTGTTCACGCTTTCAACCCTATATAATGAAAAATGTGTAAGCTAAATAAACCTTGAAAAGTTTCGTAGGTTTTTTCAACATACATTACCACATCAAATCCACGATAATTATAAATTATGATTAACAATTAGGTAATGAAAAATACCTTGTATGTTATAATTATATACTAAAGAGCGGCTTTTATTGCGTTAAAGTCTGGTAATTGTTTAGGATCATCTGAAGACCAGGAAAAGGTAATTTCTCC
>JABGWZ010000042.1 GCA_018675995.1 Opitutia bacterium
ATTACGAAGTAGTAAAAAAATGGACAGCAACAGTTATTGTTTCTGATGACATTTCGTCTGTTGAGCAAAACATCACAGTAAATATAACTGACGTTAACGAAGCGCCCTTTTTTGGATTTCGAAGGAAAGAGAGCGAGGGTGCTCTGTCTAATAATTTATATGAAAATGAAGAATATGTTGGTCGTATAGACGAAACAGATTGTCCTTTGGGCTGCGATCAGAATGAAGATGATGATGTCACTTATTCTATCCCCAATCAAAAACTAGTCTGTGGATCAAGAAATATTCAAAATTCTTTTGGTCCCCCTTTCAACCAAACTGAAACCCATCCTTTCGAGTTCCACCTGCACAGCATCAACAAGACCGTAAGCTATGTTTTGCTCCCTTACTTTTCCAACACCCTCCACTCCCCACGGCAAAAAACCCAACAAACCGCCAATCAAAAAGCCAAAAACAGCTAGAGCAATCACCACCTCCAAAAGAGTAAAACCCTGTTTGCCTGCCCTCTTTCTGTGTATTCTTCTCATGGATTTGAATTAATATTATTCAAAATCATCAAGTTCAAGTACGGCAAAACCACCATACCTTCTAAGTAAAATGCCCGAAATTGCATTAGGGTTGTCAAAACGTAGGGGCTTTCCTTCTCCCCCAGGATTTGGAGCACCCACGCTTAAAACTAGCCTTGGAGCTTTCTGTATACCTCCACCTGAGGACTCAGGAAAAACCACATTGCCAACCTTGTTAAATGCAAGAAATTTAAAACTCGTGTCACCATTCGTTTCTCGCTCACCTTTAAATGCATCATTCAAAGTGAAATCTTCGCTCGAATCACTCCATATTGTATACGCGTCGCTCCTCCACCCTGAAGGGGTTTTTGACTTATCGTAATCTTCAGGTACAAAATAAACTCCGTCAGTTAAATATTTGCCTTCCCCCATCACTAACCACCTTACATTTCCATTTGTAGCGCAGGTATCTTTTACCAATAGTTCGACATAACGATGGTATTTCTCTTCGTCCGTGTCATCGTTGTTCACAATTAACCTTGTTTCACTACCTGAAAGAGCGGCTCGCGATCTGGCCTGTTGAACAAAACCAAGAAGTTCACGCTGTGCAGCACCAAGCTCGGCACCTCCTCCCCCGAGCAAAGAAAAGCCTATCAGTCCCATCATTAAGCCCATGACGGCTAGCACAATTAGAAGTTCTAATAGAGTAAAACCATATGAGTTCTTGTCTTTTAGCTGCAAATCTGTTTTCAAAAAATTTAGTCTTCCTCTAAATATTTCAGGATATCCCAGGAAAAAACATTTTCTGACTCAGTCTCGCCCGAATCATCGTATAAAACATAGATTCCCACTTTTTCACGAATAACCGAGATTTTATCTATTGCATCATCGACAACCTCATCGTCATACTCCTGCTTTAATGCTGTAACGATTTCGTCAACAGCACTACTGTCTAATTTGATCAAACCGTCTCCGTCCTGATCAACTACAATTCTTATTTTTGTTCCGCCCCAGGAGTCCGCCAAATAACCATCAACTCCGAACTCGTCTTCAGAAAAGGAATGAAATTCTCTTCCTTTCCGGTTTTGCTTTCTTTGGTCGCTACCTTGCTCCAGAGGTAACCATTCTTGAGAACTTGGGTCCCACTGCATGCCCTTCAAAGCTATAATAAATGAGTCATGAGCATCTTCATCCTCAGATAATAGCACGGGCTTCCCTTCATCTTCCACGAGCAAGAATGGCGGAAAATATTTGTAATGTTCCTTGTATTGATAAAGTTGTGTAACCCAAGAACGAAAGATCGATTGAGATTTTTTAACTTTCGAACTTGTGAGCAAATCAAAAACCCGTGGTCCAACCATTCCCATTAAAATCCCGATAACCGCGATTACGACTAATAACTCAATAAGGGTAAACCCTCGTAATTTGGAATGCTTTGTTTTCATAGATTTATATTAGTCACCATTTACCTGGTTCAGAAGTTGGAATATTATCTTCATCAATTAGTTCCTTTTTAGGCGTCGCGGTCAATTCTTGAGCGAAAACTGATGACTTTCCATCGGGTCCTTTGGAAAAAAGTAAAAATCCCTTGTGCCCATCTTTCCGTGGATATTCATAAATATAAGGCTCAAACCATGGGTCCATCGGAAAAACCTCAGGCATAGAACCTAGCGTAAGTTCATCATCACTCAAAGTGACAATTTCATTACGACTACCCTCTTGTATGCCAAGATTTATAGAATCGCCAGGAAGAAAGCTCTTCCCCCTATCATCTTGTTCTATCTCATCTCCTTCACTATCGACATATCCAGACAATGATAAGTAAAGAAATGCTCCACGGGCAAAAACATCATCCGTATTAGAAATAGAATCGGTCGCCGGATAAGTACCCATTTCACTCCTGTATTGATCCAAGGCCAATGAAAGGGCTTCTATTTGACTAGCTGCCTGCTTTTCCTCTTGTGCACCAAGAAGGTAGTTCGCACCTGTAAAGGTAATGCCAGCTAAAACGCCAATTATGACAATCACAACTAAAAGTTCAACTAAAGTAAAACCAGATTTGTTTGCGGAGATTTTTTTCATAAGTATTGGCAACAAATATTAGTCTTAAAACTTAAGAATTTTGTCAACCTATCGTTGCCCACGCTTATTAAAACGAAACAATTCTATTTTTTCCAGAAACTGGGTGACTTCAGGAAAACCAGCAAAAGAAAGTGTGATTCCATAGATACATACGCTGACTGGAATTATAATTGCCAGGTTTAAAATCCCATTAATTTTCCCTTCACCAAAATAACTTCCGTCGCCAAAAAAACAGAGGAAAAGAAACATGACTAAAGTGGCGAAAAAGATAGTAACTAAGCAGAAAGTATCTCGTCTCATAAAAGACCTAATCGTAAAATTATTTAATTTCCAACCTAGAAAACAAGTCTGAATAAAAGCAGACCCCACATTGGCCCAGGCCAGACCATACATACCAAAATATTGCATCATTATAATACTTAAAATTATATTTACCGTAAAACTTAGAACCGCTGCATGCAGCGGGATTTCCATTTCCATTTTCGAATGAAATACTTTTACAAAATAGGCGCCTAGAGCATAAAAAGGCAGAGCTAAGCATGAAATCAAAAGCACTCGGGATGCAATCTCAACATCCCCACTTCCAAATTTACCCCATTGGAAAAGCACTCTTAGAATGTGTTGCGAAAGAAGGCCTAGACCAACTGCAGCGGGTAAAATAATACCCAGTGTCAAACGAAACCCCCGTGCAAAGCTTTTTTCAAAAGCAGCCTTTTCCCGCGAGTTAAATGCACGGGAGAGTTCTGGGAAAAAAACAGTTGAAATCGAGATTGCAAATACCCCGAGCGGAAGTTCGATCAGCCGGGCGGAAAGAAAAAGGTAAGATAGAGCACCTTCGTCATCCA
>JABGWZ010000085.1 GCA_018675995.1 Opitutia bacterium
CAGCGCCCTCCTTTGACATTAAATGAAAAGTGGCTAGGGGAATATCCTTTGGCTTTAGCTTCAGGTAGAGAAGAAATCATCGTCCTAATTCTATCCCATATACCCAAATAGGTTGCGGGTGTAGACCTTGTGGTTTTTCCAATTGGACTTTGGGTAACTTCAATTACTTTGTTAAATATATTCCCGTGCACCACGGTTCCATGTGCTATCTTTATACAATTGGATTTTTTATTGATTGCTTCCTTTACCCCGCTAAAGAGAACCCCTCGGACCAAGCTAGATTTCCCAGAACCGGATACTCCACAACAAACTGACAATCTATTGACTGGAATTTCGATGGATACATTTTTTAGATTTCGAAAAGTTATTTTTTCGAGCTTGAACCAGTTTTGATTATTATGGTCGTTATTTTTTTTAGGTAGATTTCTCCATTTTCCCAGTATCGGGTGGACCATTCCTGCCCGCATGTATTCGGCGGTTGCAGAGTTTTTGAGTTTACGGATATCTTTTGGTCTTCCAATACCTACTATTTCCCCACCATTATTCCCGGCCCCCGGACCTATATCGATGAGATAATCTGCTTGTGAAATTGTTTCAGGGTCATGTTCAACAACAACAAGTGAATTCCCTTTTTTTTGTAGATTCCTAAGCGATTGAATTAACTTCTGATTATCTTTTGGGTGAAGCCCAATAGATGGCTCGTCCAAAACATATAAAACGCCTGATAGGTTAGAACCTAATTGGGCAGCTAATCTGATTCTTTGAGCTTCGCCCCCAGATAAAGAAGATGTTTCCCTATCGAGAGATAGGTAATCAAGTCCAACTTCATTCATGAATTTTAGCCTTTCTAAAATTTCTGGAACAACAGCGGAAGCAATTGATTCGAGGCGTTTCTCGTGCTTCAGGGAAGTTAGGAAAGTAATAATATCGACAGGTGTATTCTTTAACAACTGAGGAAGTGACATAAGATTGTTTCTTTTCCCAACTAAAACGATATTCCGACTGATTGGATTTAATCTATCACCTTCGCATTTGGGGCAAATTTGACCATCACTCATATTCCACCATTTTCCTGATGCAGGAAGGTCGTCTTTCATCCACTCATAAATTCGTCCGTAACCACGACAAAAAGAGCACCACCCCCTAGGAGAATTCCAAGATAGCAAACTGGGTTCAAGTTCTGGGTAGGATTCTCCACTCAAGGAGTCTACTCTTGATGTGGAATACCAAATGTTTGTATGTCCATCCATAGATGCTAAAAGTGCCCGACCTTTTCCTATTTGGAGAGCTTTTGTGACACTTTTTCTAATAACTTTCTTACTAGGTAAAGCTACCCACTTTTCTAAAAGAACTTCAACATTGTGTACTCGATATCTGTCCAATCCTTTAAACTCATTTGATTTTAAAAATTCGCCATCACATCGTACTAAGTCGTACCCCTTCTCTACCGCCCAATTAACCACTGGTCTATGATGTCCCTTCCGATTTGTAATAAGTGGTGAAAGTAAGCAAATTGGAGATTTATTGGTTGGTTTTAAGTTGGAGACAGCCTTTTCTATCTGGGCAGAGATTTCAGACTCTGTAGCTATTGTTAATGGATTCCCGTCTTGTACACTTAATTGAGTTCCTAGCCTTGCGTATAGTAGTCGTAAAAACTGTGCTACCTCAGTAATAGAACCAACGGTTGACTTTTTAGTCCCTCTGGTAATTCTTTGCTCAATCGCAACCGTTGGTGAAATGCCAGAAATTTTGTCAACTACTGGCCTTCCTACTTGTTCGACAAATTGGCGCGCATATGAAGACATAGACTCTAAAAAACGTCTCTGCCCTTCGGCAAAAATAACATCAAAAGCAAGTGATGATTTACCCGAACCTGATGGTCCAGTTATCACTACAAATTGTTTGGTTGGAATTGAAAGGGAAATTTCACGAAGATTATTTTCTTTAGCACCAGTGATTTTAAGATGTTTGCTAATTTTGGGTTTAGAAAATTTAGAATTCTTCGCAGTGGTTTTTGGGGAGGAAGAACTTTCGTTTAGGATAATTCCAGTTGGTGTTTTTAGCTTGGCCAATCTGGCTGGTGGTCCAGATGCAATCAATTCTCCTCCATGCCTGCCTGCCCCAGGCCCCATTTCAAGAATCCAATCTGCTTGAGCAAGAACATGGGCATTGTGCTCAATAATAAAAAGAGTGTGCCCAGTATCTACTATACTTTGTAAACTTACCATCAGGCGTTGAATGTCTTGGAGGTGTAGGCCGGTTGTCGGTTCATCTATAATCAGCAGCGAAGGAGATGACCCTTTCTTTAGGGTCGTCATATATTTGATGAGTTTTAGTCGCTGAGATTCTCCACCAGAAAGAGTGTTAAGAGGTTGGCCTAGGGTTAAGTAGCCAAGTCCAACCTTTTGCAGGGATGTAAGTTTCCTGAAAGTTTTGGGTAAATTTTTGAAGCGGTCTATTCCATCTTCGATGGTAAGATTAAGTACATCAATAATGTTTAGACCATCCAAATGAACATCGAGAATCTCATCTTTAAACCTTTTGCCATGGCAATGATTACAAGGAATTTGGATGTCAGATAAAAATTGCATTTCAACTTGTTCATATCCTAAACCTCCGCAGGTTTCGCATCTGCCATTTCCTGCATTAAATGAAAAGTCACTGGCTGAAAAGCCTAATTGCTTGGCTGATTCAGTTCTGCCAAAGGCTTCTTTAATAGGTCCCCACGCATCGGAGTAAAGGACCGGGTTTGATCTAGGGGACCGAACGACAGAACTTTGATCAATCAGTAAAACTTCATTGAAACAAATATCACTTTTAACGAATTTACTTTCTGAGGAAATTTTCATTTCCTGGTAAATAATCTCATTAAGTAAAGTTGATTTTCCGGAACCAGATACACCGGCAATGCAAACCAATTTAGACAATGGCAAGGAAGCAGAGAAATTTTTTATGTTATGCCTTGACGCACCAACGATGGATAATTTTAGATCTTTTTTCCTAAATACTCTTTTTTTAGCAGATAAATAATCTGGCAATCTATTATTAGTAAGCCATTGGGCAGTTACAGAATTTTTTGATCTATGTAATTGTGAAACTGAACCGTTGAATGATATTCCCCCCCCCTTTTTTCCAGGTAATGGTCCGATCTCAATTATTTTGTCTGCTGCATTAATAATTTTTTCATCATGCTCAACAACACATACACAGTTACCGGCTTTTGCTAGTGAGCGAAGTATGGATACGAGCTTATTGATGTCCGCCCCATGCAATCCAATAGTAGGTTCATCAAGGGCAAATAGAGTATCAGTTAAGGAAGCACCAAGGCATGCGGTTAGGTTGACTCTTTGGGTTTCCCCGCCACTCAAAGTTTTGGCTGAGCGGTTCAAGTCTAGATAACCGAGACCGACATCCTGGAGGTAGCCAAGCCTGTCTTTAATGCTCTCGATTGCTACATCAACCTTTGGATCCCCCGAAAGCTTTTGCGAGGAAATTAACTTAAAAAGATCATCGATTGATAATCGATAGAGTTCAGGTAATGAATAAGATTTCCATTTCCAAAATCTTGATTCTTCTTTCAGGCGATCACCCTTGCAGGCAGGGCATTCGAAATAACCCCTGTATTTCGATAAAAAAACCCTGACATGCATTTTATATGCTTTTTTTGTAACCCATTTAAAAAAACCATTAATTCCATACCACTTATGGTTTCCTTCTTCATAATCGGGGTCTCCATTCCAAATAAATTGCTGTTCTTCTTTGGAGAGGTTTTCCCATGAACTAGTAGTTGAAATATGGTTATTTTTGCATGACTTAATGAGTTCTGTTTGACAATGCCCGTAGACTTTTCCTGAAAATGCTTTAACCGCCTCATCTTTGACTGATAACTTGGGATCCGGGATGACTAATTCCGGATTAATTTCAATAATCCTCCCGAAGCCCTTACAACTGGGACAAGCACCTACAGGAGAATTAAACGAAAAAGCCGAAGGGGTTGGATTCGCAAATTTACAGCCGTCTACCGGGGATCGAAATCCTTCGTACAATAAAAATACATGTTTACCTTCTTGGTTTCGGACTTCTCCAGTTCCGTGACCATGTTTTATAGCCAACGCAATAGATTCAATAATCCTACCCTTATTCTTGAGGTCCGAGGTAGTTCGGTCGACAACAACAAATATTTTCTCGCCGTCCCAATTTTCTTTGGCCAATTTTTCTAATCGAATATACTCTTTTTTATAATAAGCCCGTGCATGTCCTGCTTGAATCAGAAAATTCAGGAAATCTGTGGATGAGAGTTTCTTGGGCTTTTTCGCTGTAAAACCAAAAACCAGATTTTCTTGGCCTCCATCAATTACCTTTTTGGCTAAAGATTCGAATGTTTCCTCGCGTAATTTTTGTCCTGAAATAGGATCGTAGAAAGAAGCTGCCTGCGAGAACCAAACCTTAAAATAATCACAAAGTTCAGTCATAGTACCGACTGTGGATCTGGAATTTCGGATTGTATTCTTTTGCTCGACGGCAATAGAAGGCCTGATGTTCTCTATTGATTTTACATTCGGCCTACGCAGAGTTTCTAAAAACTGACGGACATAGGGACTAAAAGTTTCCACATATTTTCTTTGTCCTTCGGCGTGCAAAACATCGAATAATAATGTAGATTTTCCTGCCCCACTTAGACCAGTGAAGACGGTTAACTGCCCAGGTAAAATCTCAAGATCGATGTTCTTAAGGTTATTTTCATTTGCACCCAGAATTTTAATAGGGGTCAGATCGTTTGCCATGTATGAAGGTTTAACCGTAAGACTTAAACGGACAAATCTAACGAAATGAAATGGCGTCCCGTAGGGGATTCGAACCCCTGTTGCCGGGATGAAAACCCGGTGTCCTGACCTGACTAGACGAACGGGACAAGAATCTTTTATGATGTCTAAAAATGAAAAATCCGCAAGTTCAAATGAAAATGAGGTTCGTATTGTCAAGGTTTGACTTTAGCGTTCAGTACTCTATGTTAGACATTTTTTCTAATGAAACCTACCTACAATCCATCAAAAATACGCAGAGCTCGTAAATTTGGCTTCCGTAAACGCAATCAAACAAGTGCCGGTCGGAAAGTTCTTAAAAATAGACGCCGCAAGGGAAGAGCTAACTTAACAGCTTCGGTACCTCGTAGATTCCGATAGCTCTTAGTTTCCTTCGTTTTTCTTGAAATTGAAGAACCAATGTTACTCGCCATCTATGCGATTGCGAAAATCTTGGGAGTACCTTGCCGTTAAAAAAAAAGGTAAAAGATTTAAAGATAAATCATTTTGGTTACAAATTATCTTTACTCAAGATTCCGCTGACCCTCCGAAGCTTGGAGTAATTGCCTCGCGAAGATATGGTGGAGCAATTGCTAGGAATCGAGCTAAGAGAAGGCTTAGGGAAGTATTTCGAAAAAACGTTACAGCCTTTCCACTTGGCTCTCGTGTCGTTATTCTTCCCAGACCAGCGTTGTTCGCTTTCAGTTTCCAAGAAATAGAAATGAAAATATTATTTGCTTTAGCTAAAACCTCTTTCGTTCAATGAAAAATATTTTTATAGGAATAAGCATGCTTGTATTGGCATTTTACCTGTTGTTTCAGCAGACACAGCAACAGCAGGAGTTGAGCGAGAAAAATCGTTTTGAAAACCCAGGTGTTGAATCTACTGGTAATTCCGATTCGAACGAAAGTTTTCTTCTTCCTGAAGAGTCTTCTTTTTCTCGCAAGACGAATCTTGATGATAATAACACGGAGGCGGAAATTGCTAGCAATGTTACTTTTAATGAAAGTTTAACAGAAAGCTTATCTAATCAACATTCAAGCATAGTCTTTACTAACTCGTTTGGATCTATTCGAGAAGTTAAACTCAAAGAGTTTTCTAGGCTGAGTAGGGATTATAATATGTCTCACTTGAATGAGCCAATGCTCGCTTTATCATTTGAGGATGAATCGGGTAGAAGTTTGATGGGTGCAGCTGTGCCTGAAAATTATGAGCTAGTTAAAAACGAAAATGGTTCGATTGTGTATAGATGGGAAAAGGTAAATGAGCTTAGGATTGAGAGATATTATTCGAGAGAGGACAATGATACCTATGTTTTTGATCATAAAACTGTTTTAACCAATTTAGGTAAAACTCCTCTAGTTCTGGATCGTGTTAAGTTGAACTTGGGCTCAGCTTTCAGAATGGAAAGACTTTATAATCCATTCGATAATGCAGCAACATATTCAAATGTCGGGTATTACAATGATGGATTACCCCTGGCCGAAGGGTGCTCATGTGCTGAATGTAGCGGAAGAATTGATGGTGAAAAAGAGGAGTTCTTTCAGCTTAATGAAATGGGCGTGTCCGGTGAAATTGAAACTAGAAAATTAACACAGGCAAAATGGGCATGCGTAAATAACCAATTTTTTGTTAATATTGTTCGACCGACTACTGAAACTTCCAACACATGGATCAGCGGTCGTGCAATACAAAACCCTTCTAATATGGAAGAGGAGGGCCAAGGTGTGACTGGGTCAATTTCTTTTCCTTTGGGAATACTCAGGCCTAGTCAATCAAAGGAATTTGCTTTTCAAGTTTATGCCGGACCTAAGGATTACTCTGGACTTGCCTCCCTAGGTTATGAGCAAAAAAAAGTCATGCAGTTCGGGGTTTTTTGGTGGATCTCAGAACCATTTAGTTGGATTCTGAATAAACTTTTCAGTGTATTGGGTAGTTACGGGTTGGCTATTGTTATTTTAACCATTTTAGTTAAGTTAATACTTTGGCCCCTTACAGCGCAGGCCACGCGATCTCAAAAGAAGATGCAGTCTTTGCAGGAACCTATGTCAAAACTAAAGGAAAAGCATAAGGGGAACTCGCAAAAGCTTAATCAGGAAATGATGAAGTTTTACAAAGAGCACAAGGTTAATCCATTTGCTGGTTGTTGGCCAATTTTGATTCAAATACCTATTTTCTTGGGTATGTTTTGGATGTTACGATCCGCAGCGGAATTGTACGGACAAAGCTTTCTTTGGGCAAATGATTTATCCGAGCAAGATCATGTCGCACAAGTGCAAGGATTTTCGCTTAATGTGCTACCCATCTTAATGGTTGTTACTCAATGGTTGCAAATGAAGTTAAACCCTATGCAGATGGGGCCCGAATTAAGTGATGCTCAAAGAATAAATGCCAAAATGATGAGGTTTATGCCATTCATGTTTTTGATTTTTCTTTATTTTTTCTCATCTGCATTGGTTCTCTATTGGACTGTTCAAAATTTGATGACAATTTTGCAAACGCTTATTACTAAAAGTAAGACAGAAACGCCAAGTAATACTGCTACAGTGATCGAGACCAATGAGGACACTAATAAATCTATAGAAAATAAAACAGAGATTTCAGAAAAAGAAAAAAGGTATCGAAATCTACTAGGATTAAAAAGCCGAGGGGTTATCAATGTTGCCCTTTTGAAGAGCAACTTTGAAGAACGAGCAATGAACTACAGTGATTCTAAACTAGAAGGCATGAATTCTGCCAAAAGAAGGCAAGCCTTGGAAAAAAAAGACAGGTTAGACAGAGCCTATGAATATCTTATGGATCAAGCTTCTAAGTGAACTTGACAAAAACCTGATTTCATTTCTCTTTTAAAATATGTCTGGACACAGTAAATGGGCAACCACCAAGAGGCATAAGGCTGCGGTTGATGCCAAACGGGGGAAAATCTTTAGCGTAATAAGTAAAGAAATTACTTTGGCGGCGAGGGATGGCGGAAAAGATTCTGAGTTTAATCCAAGATTACGTACTCTTATTGCCAAGGCAAAGCAGTCAAACATGCCAGCGGACAATATCGATCGGGCAATTAAGAAGGGAACGGGGGAACTCGGAGGCGTTATTATTGAAGAACTTCTATATGAAGGCTATGGACCAAGTGGAGTAGGTCTAATTGTAGAAGTAACCACCGATAACAAAAACCGCTCAGCCTCAGAAGTAAGAAGCACTTTTTCCAAGGCAGGTGGAAACCTTGCAGGTGCAGGTGCACTTGCTTTTAATTTTAAAAGAAAAGGGCAAATTCTCATTGCAAAAGAAAAAATTGAAGAAGATGCACTTACGGAATTGGCTTTAGATAACGATGCTGAAGATGTGGTTGTGGAGGATGAGCATTACGAGGTGATTTGCGAAACAACTTATTATGATAAAATTGCCGAGGCACTTTCTAATGTTTCTGTGGAGCCCGATTCGTCTGAGCTGGCTTATTTACCAAATAACTTGGTTGAAGTTTCGGATGAAGATGCGGCAAGAAAAATTCTTAAACTTGTCGAAAATTTAGAAGAACTAGAAGATGTCAAAGCGGTACACAGTAATTATGACATAGATGATTCTTTGCTAGATGTCATAGACTGATACGATAAGAAAGTATAAGCAATTATATGTTTGCTTTGCTTTAAAATGAGTAACGAAAAAGAAAAAATAGAAAATGAGGGAGGAGTTGGTTTAGTATCACCACAAATCTTCAAGTATCCTCATAAGTTTTCAATGGTTCACGGATATTTGGACCACTTTCAATTATGCTATGAGACATACGGAACGTTAAATAAGAACAAAAGCAATGCCATTCTCATATGCCATGCACTCACTGGTGATCATCATGTTGCAGGCGTCCATTCAAAAGATAAAAGGAAGGGTTGGTGGGATCATGCGGTTGGTCCGGGAAAGGCAATTGATACAAGTGAGTTTTTTGTAATTTGTTCTAATTGTCTTGGGGCTTGCCAAGGATCAACTGGGCCAACATCAATCAACCCTGGCACAGGTGAGGCATACGGTATGTCTTTTCCAGAATTAACGATAAAGGATATGGTTCGGGCTCAGAAACACTTATTGGACTTCTTGGCTGTGAATTCTCTTTATTCTGTGGTTGGAGGAAGCATGGGTGGCATGCAGGCATTACAGTGGATTATTGAATATCCCTCTTTTGTTGAGCGAGCTATAATTATTGCGGCTACGGCTCAGCACAGTGCTCAAACAATCGCATTTAACGAGGTTGGTCGAACATCGATCATGGGTGACCCGAAGTGGAATAATGGAGGCTACGATCAAAAGTTCCGACCAGAAATGGGTCTCGCTGTTGCTCGCATGATGGCTCATATCACATATCTTTCAGATGAAAGCATGTCAGAAAGATTTGGCCGCAATCAAAGAGATGTTCAAAATGTTGTCGGTGAACTTACAGATGAGGGAAAAACAAAATTTGAGGTAGAGAGTTATCTGCATCATCAAGGTTTAAAGTTTGTCGATCGTTTCGATGCGAACACGTATATTAAGCTAACAAAAGCTTTGGATCGATTTGATTTGGTCGGCAAAGATAAATTGGATTCTAATTTGAAAAATGTTCAGTCCAAAGTCATGGTTATTGGTTTTACCTCAGACTGGTTATATACGCCTGAACAAAATAAAAAGATCGCTGAATCACTTCAGCGCATGGGTAAAAATGCTTCTTATTTAGAGATAAACCATAAGGATGGTCATGATTCATTTTTATTAAAATCGCATCGGTTTTTACGATTACTGAATCTTTTTCTGGTTGGTGCTAGCCAAGAAGAACTTTCTCGACAGAAAGTTAGAAAATATCGTCAAGCAATTACCCGTTCAGAGATGAAAAAAGAATCGGACCTTAAAGTAATTGGTAATTGGGTTAATAAAAATGAAAAGGTATTGGACCTTGGTTGCGGAAGAGGGATTCTTCTTCAACATTTAAGGCAGGCAAAAGACGTAATTGGTTTAGGGGTGGATTATGATACTGATAAAGCTTCAGCTTGTATTTCGCGTGGAGTTTCTGTTCTTCAGGGCGATATTCGTGATGCACTATCCATGTTGCCGGATAATTCATTCGATTGGGTAGTTTTTTCCAGAATGGTTGAAGAGTTAGACCAACCATGCCAAATCATAAAGGATGCACTGAGGGTTGGTAAACGAGTTGCCGTTAGTTTTGTTAATCATGGATATTGGAAAAACCGCATGCATTTTTTAAAATATGGCTCACGCATTACAAATGATGTTTATCGACAAGATTGGCAGAACAGCCATCCGCTAAATCATCTTTCAGTAAAAGAGTTCGAATCCTTTTGCAGAAGTTTATCGAAAGACGAAAATTCTTTTCGAATAGGTCGTAAAATTTTTCATCGGGGGGATTGGAAGACAAATTGCTGTTTTTTGCCAAATTCCCGAGCTGGGTTGGCAATTTACGAATTGGTAAGAGATAGTACTTAGTATTATCTGTTCCAGCGAACTGCAGATATGTAACCCCATACCGCTCCCGTAACTAAACCACCAGCATGTGCCCAATTGGCAACTCCTGGAAATATATTAGCAAAACAAAGAAAAAACCATGCGAGCATAAATAAAGCTGTATTTTGATTAATATATAGTCCGTCACCTGGGTCAAACCGGGATTTAATCCATATATACCCCAGTAAACCGTATACAACTCCTGACATTCCACCAAACATGGGTCCCCCGAATTTAAATTGAGTCAAATTCGAAACGATTGCTGTGACCAAAATGAATATAGAAATGAAGCCAGCTCCTTTCCTCTTTTCGATTTGACCTCCCAATTCATGAAGCCATAGCATATTAAAAATGATATGAAGTGCTCCAAAATGTAAAAAAATGGGTGTTATTATTCTCCACACCTGCCCAGAAGAGATTTCACTTAGCGAGCCATTTGCTTTTTCTGATATCAGAAAAACACTGACTATTTCAGCATTCTTACCCATTCCCGAAAGCAGATAAACTGCGACAGAAGTAATAATTAAGGCTAGGGATATCATACCTGGGCTTTTATTCTGCTTTAACCAACTATCCCTCAAGTTATAATTTCTAAACCGAGATTTCCTCGTAGATTCCTCCTTATTTTGATTATCATCGGTCTTGTTTTTCTTGGAAATGGTAAATTTAGAATCATCAGGAGAGTTCAAAAACTCCTTGTATGCCTGCAGGGCGAGAGCGAACTTTTCTTCATCAAGTACCCAAACTAACCACTCCTCATTATTATCATCTTCCTCTAGGTTGGATTCGATTTCAATTGCCTGAAGGTAATTCCAGAAACGAAGGGCCATTTTTTCTTCGGTAAATGTGGCTATGCTGCGCATGTATGTATTGTAAAATTTAATTTATAATTGGCGAGAAAATGCTGATGGAAATCGTTAGAACTTTCTTTCTTTATACTTTCGAAGTAAGAATTGGGAGTCCTTTTAAAATGAAGGAACTGATCTGTGAATAGAAGGTTCAAGGAATTTTTGACAATTCAATCTTTATTTGGCCATCTTGATTATATTTCGCTTCGATTGCATCTGCCTTGAGGTCATTCAGCATTTTTTCCTCCACCAATTTCATTGTTATTTTTCGAAGTCTCTCGAGATGGGGGTCAGTTGGCAAAAAATTTCTATGATTCGGCTCACGGAGGCTTTGTTTATTTAAGTGCTTTTCTTTTTGATTAGTTTTTAAACTTTCACGCTTTTCTTTTTTCACTCTCAGCATGAGAGCTTCCTTAACACCTTTAAAGGATTCAGATGACACAGTTTCAATTAAGGATGATGCATCCTTTTTCCGATTGAGTTGAAGTAAAATTCTGGCTTTGCATAGGCGAAAATATTCTTTTTCAATCTTCGATCTATCTGGAAAGTCTTTTTCGATTTTCCCCCATATATTTAGGGCTTCATTTTTATCGGACTCTGCAAAATCGAAGAAACTTTGAGCATACCTTAAAAGGAAATCAAAATTATTATTATCAAGATTGCTGGCTTCACGGAATGATCGATGCATAAATGACCGGACAGAATTTTCCGAAATTATTCCTTCCTGAATAAGTTCTGATTGAAACAGAAATAAAAAGTTACCTAAGTGGAAATGATAGACGGCCTCTTTAGGTGCTAATTCTAAAGTCATTATGAAGTAGGGAAATGCATCAACTGGCCTACCCTTTTCAACAAGATAGTTTGCCAGTTGTTGCTTAACGACGGCGAGTTTTGGGTTAACTTGGTCGGCCCGAAGAAAAAACTCCACTGCATACTCTTCTTGGCCAACCTGGCGCAGGAATTTACCAAATAAAATAATTGCACTAGTATCCTCGGGGTTATGACTGAGGTAACTTTCATAGGTAGTTACTATTTCCTGAGCCTGCCTCGTCATTTCTTTTAAGCTTGGTTTATTATCTGATTTGGACTGTAAAAAGAATCTCTCTTGTGTGGTAACAATATCAGCTAATTTTTTATCAGAAAGTGATATTTCGGATTTTGCATTTAGGATTTCTGCAAAAAAAAGAAACGAAATCAAGAAATAAAAATAATGATATGTTTTCAAAATTTTATCATCCTTTATTTATTTGTATTTTTCAAGCTTGGAACCAATTCTTAAAGTATCTACCATAAACTAAATGGTTATTTTAAAGCAGATTGTTTTATTGTTAGTTTTCTTCGGTTATCAAATTGCTTGGTCGAATTCTGATCGTTGGTCTAAAAATAAAACATACGAGGAGATAATTAAGCATGCTCAAGGTGGATCAGCGTATTATCAAGGTTTATTGGGAATTTATTTGAGGTCTGGGGAGGCGGGATCCTCAGTTAATTTAGAATTATCTCGTAAGTGGTCTAAGGTTGCCGAATCTAAAGGTCATCCATTCGGTTCATATAACTTAGCAAATATTGCTATGTCTGAAGGCGATTTTGTATCTGCCACAACTTTATACCAGGATGCTGCATTGAAATTACAGAGGTATGCTTCCGATGGAGATCCAGTTGCGATGTATTGCATGGGAGAAATTGATTTTCAGGTAATACCTACAAATGTTCATAGAGCTTTGGATTTGTTTCATCGCTCTGCTGAAAGCGGGTATCCGCAAGCACAGGCCACTATCGGTGCATTATATTTGAGGGGTCTACCGGGCTTACTGAAGCAGGATTCTGATGAGGGTATAAAACTCCTTTCTAGGGCAGTTCGCGCAAAGTCATTAACAGCTAGGTTTAATTTGGGAATGGCGTATTACAATGGTGATGGTGTGGAGAAAAATGTATATAAAGCTTCGCAATGGCTTCGCCTTGCTGTGAAACAGAATTTTTCGGAGGCACAGTGCCAGCTAGGACTTCTTTTATTAGAGGGAGGAGATGGAGTGGTAAAGAATACAATGGAAGGCATTCAACTTCTGGAAACTGCTGCATCACAAAATCACCCATGGGCAAAAGAGTATTTAAAAAAAAGGGGAAGTTCACCAACATCATCAGAGTCGCGAAAAGTACGAAATAAAATACCGGAAAAAAATTCAGATCTTCCATTACTAGACGATAAAAATCGTTTAAATCATGCTAGAAAATTCTATACTGGTGTTGGTGCGAAACAAAATTATCAAAAGGCATATGAATTATTTTTTCCACTTGCGCAGAATGGAAATGCTGAGGCGGCTCGTTTTGTTGGCTTAATGAATTTAAGTGGGAAAGGGACCGAAAAAGATTTGAATCTTGCAAAGCAATGGTTGTCTGTAGCTTCCCAAAAAGGAGATAAAATTGCTCGTCGCTTACTTGATTCTTATCAATCTCTTTTCTAATTTTATTTACCCCCCGAAGCAATTCGGGACATTGTGAGTCACTCTGCGACTCTTGCCGGCCAACAGGTGTGCCACATTGACTTAACTGTCAGCAATTCCTTGGCAAAAGCTTTGATTATCAATAGTTTGTGGAATAACTTAATTGGTATGGTAAATGCAATTATTAGTGAAACATCTAACCAAGGAGATATATGAAACTAAAAAATAACACAGAATTACAAACAATAAGCTATGCCCTAGATTCTTTTTTTAATAATTTTGGTCGTGCTCAAATTTTTTGTGATAGAAATAAACTGACTGAAGATAGATTCGAGCCTTCAGTCAGATCATTTGAAGATGATAATCAATGTAGAATTGAGATTTCACTTCCGGGTTACGCAAAAAATGAAATAAATTTATCATCAGATACAAAGTTTCTTACTTTGGAATCGAATTTAGATGATAAAAAGAAGAAAGAATATAATTTGCTTAAAGAGTCATCTTTTAAGCGATTTTTTAAAGTCCCGGAAAATTGTGATCATACAAAAATTACTGCAAAACTAGAGCATGGAATATTACAAGTAACATTACCAAAAAAGAAATTACCAAAACCCAAACAAATCAGAATTTCCTAATATAGAGGGAGGCGTTTGCCTCCCTTTTTTTTGTTATTGAATATATCCTTGGATTATTAAATTTTTAGCAATGAAGGAACTTTCGGAATTACCTATTTTTAAAAGTTTTGGAGAAATAAGGAATGCTTTACAGGATGTAACAAATTTAGTCATTAAATCTCCTACTGGATCCGGAAAGTCTCTGGGTTTACCATTATTGCTTCTAAGGGAAAATTTAATAGACGGTCTAATAATAGTCGTACAACCCCGAAGGATTGCAGCACGCTTCTTAGCTAAAAAGGCGGCAAATTTGACCCATTCTAAGGTTGGGGATTTAATAGGATATCAAGTCCGTTTTGAGAATAAAACATCGAATGATACTAAATTGGTATATGTAACCGATGGTGTACTTTTCCGTAAAATCTTATCTGATCGTTTTTTATCAAGGGTTGGAATGGTGATTTTCGATGAATTTCATGAAAGATCCCTTCAAATGGACACATCCTTGGCATTATTAAAAGATTTGCAGAAAAAACAGCGCCCTTCTCTTCGCTTAATAATTACTTCCGCTACTCTTCGCCCTGCAAATTTAAATAAATATTTAGGTAATTCTGACATTATTGAATTAGAAGCCCGTAATTATCCAGTGGAAATTTTATATCGTAAGTGTGAAAGAAGTGAGAGTATTTGGAAAAAGACATCATTAGAAATCAAAAGACTTATTAATAAATATGACGGACATATCTTGGTTTTTGTATCTGGTGCATATGAAATTACAAAAGTAATTTATCAAATAAATTCCGAGGGGTGGTCGAAAGAGTTTAAAGTTTGTGCCCTACATGGTGAGATGCGTTTGGACGACCAGGAGAAAGTCATTAAACAAAGCGAACGAAGAAAAATTATTGTAAGTACGAATATTGCAGAAACATCATTAACTATTGAAGGAATTCAGGTAGTTATTGATACGGGACTGGCTAAGAAGTCAGCTTTTGACCCTGTCCGAGGAGTTAATATATTGATACCTCAAAAAATTAGTAAAAGTTCTGCTGATCAAAGAGCAGGCAGAGCTGGTAGGACTGGACCAGGTTTCTGTATTAGGTTATGGAGTAAAAATGATCATGATTGTCGGGATGACTTTGAACCGTCAGCTGTAGCTAGACTTGATATTTCTGAAATTTATTTAAATTTGCGTGCGATTGGCGAGGACCCCAAATCAATTCCATGGTTTGAGGCACCACCAGAAAATTCTTTGATTCGAGCAAGAAACATGATGGTTAAGAGCGGTGCACTAAATTTAGTTGGCGAAATTACTGAGAAAGGTAAACAGATAGTAAAGTTTCCAATAAATCCGAGACTTGGCATGGCTCTTTTAACAGCCAAGGAATTGGGATGCTTACCGGCATTCGCTTTATTACTTGCACTAACAGAGGACCGAAGCCCTATAATCCACAAAGATTTTAAACGGGATTTAATTTCGACTAATCAATTTAAAAATTCGAATAGGGCTAATTATCCAGAATTAGACTCTGACTTAAAATTACTCTTATCCGTCTGGATATATGCCAAGGAAGAAAGCTTTTCAATAGATCGATGTAAATATGTAGGAATTCATGCAA
>JABGWZ010000041.1 GCA_018675995.1 Opitutia bacterium
GAGAGTTTCAAAAATTCCTACGAG
Organism: Opitutia bacterium; assembly: GCA_018675995.1. GTDB lineage: Bacteria > Verrucomicrobiota > Verrucomicrobiia > Opitutales > Seribacteraceae > Seribacter. The sequence continues at coordinate 25 of JABGWZ010000041.1, forward strand.
CAAGGCAATTAATTCGGCGTCAGCTTGAAGGTTAGTTTCTCCGAGGAGGTCAGCATTGAATTGATAAAATGATCGCCCTCTACCTTTTTGGGGTCGTTCGTACCTGAAATGCTCGCCGATATTATACCATTTAATTGGCTTTGCGAGTGAGTTTGCCTGTGAAGCGACCATTCTGGCAAGGGTAGGGGTGAGTTCAGGTCGAAGTGCGACTCTTCGGTCGCCCTTATCCTTAAAGTGAAAGAGTTGATTGACAATCTCTTCCCCTGATTTTTCGACATATAAGTCAAGCGGTTCCAGAACGGGGGCATCATATTCGGAGAAATGAAAAGCCCGGGCAACGGTTCGGAAAACCCTAAAAAGATGATTACGACGAGCACAGGCTTCGGGTGGGAAGTCCCGAAATCCGGGTAGACTTTCAAACATTTGGTTTAGATTCCTTCTTAGGACGAAGGATCCAGTTTATCCAGGTTCAACTTGTCTAAGCCCATTTTCATTTCTTTACCTGCTTTAAACTTTACGACTGCACGTCGAGGGATCATTACATCTGTCTCCGGTTTGTTGGGATTTCTTCCAACGCGAGATTTCCTAACCTGCAATTCGAAAACACCGAATTTTCTAAGTTCAATGTTTTGACCTTTGGAGATCGCTTCCTGCATGGCATCCAATGTTTGTTGGACTATATCACGAACATCGTCATGCTTGTAGTCTCCTTGTTCGTATATTTTTTGAACGATATGGCGTTTAGTTAGGTTGTTGGACATAGTAAGTTGGGGATTCAGTTTGAAAGACTTTTACTTTAGGGTTAGATTATGTTTTCATAGATTCCTGTTACTCAATGACCTGTCAAACCCATTTTTTAAAAAAATGACCAAAAAAGATGATGATAATCCTTTAGAGGAGATCCAAAAACAACTTCGTGACTTTATGAACAATAAAAATGTTCAAGTTGCATTTGCCCCATTTATGGAGTCGATGAAGGCGAACAGCGAAGGGGCAAAAGAAGAAAAAGATATCGATAAACCAACTCCTCCTCCTGAAGATATTTCCCGTGATGAGCGTCTCGACACTATTCGTTCTTTTGATCGCAGGCCCAAGGAGATACGTGACTACTTAGATCGGTTTGTCATCAAGCAGGAGCAGGCAAAACGGGTTCTTTCGGTTGCAGTATGTGACCACTACAATCATGTACGCCGGTGCCTGGATGACGAGAAATTATCGAAGTCTGAGTATGTAAAACCCAATGTGCTTCTTCTAGGTCCGACTGGTGTAGGGAAAACATTTTTGATGCGAAATGTGGCCAAATTAATTGGCGTACCTTTTATTAAGGCGGATGCCACGAAATTTTCCGAGACTGGTTATGTTGGTTATGATGTTGAGGATATTGTCCGTGATCTTGTTAAGTCGGCGGATGGAGATGTAGAACTGGCAGAATTTGGAATCGTTTATGTTGATGAAATTGATAAAATTGCCTCCGAATCCTCGCGCAACGGCAAGGATGTTTCAGGAAGAGGTGTTCAAATTAACCTGCTTAAGTTGATGGAAGAGACAGAGGTGAACCTTCATGCGCCCCAGGATATGATGGGGCAAATGAAGGCATTCATGGATATGCAGAAAGGAAATAAGCCGAAAAAAAGTACCGTAAGTACCCGTAATATTCTGTTCATTGTAAGTGGTGCATTTGATCAGTTAGGCGAAAATGTTAGGAAGCGCCTCGATTTGAATCGTATTGGTTTCGGTTCCACCGAGGAAAACGATTTATCAAATGAGTCAGCCAACCGGTTCCTCTCCAAAGCTGAAACAAGAGACTTTATCGATTATGGATTTGAGCCTGAGTTTATTGGCCGGTTACCTGTTCGTGTTGCATGTGAAGAATTATCGAAGGAGGATCTGGCTGAAATTTTGAGTTCTTCTGAAGGGAATGTTCTTGAGCAATATAGGAATGATTTTTCCGGATATAACATTAAGGTTAAAATACTTGAGGATGCAATTGATCAAATCGCTGAACAGGCAGCTCTAGAAAAAACCGGTGCCCGTGGACTAGTTACTGTATTAGAAAGAACCTTTCGGGATTTTAAATTTGAACTTCCCTCCACGGCCATTCGTGCTTTCTCGGTTAATGCAAATACAGTAACAAATCCAGCTGCTGAGTTAGAAGAACTTCTTAATGATAACAGAGATCAATTAGATGAATCTTTACTTGAGGATGTTGAGCGATACGCAACTCAATTTAAAAAAGAACATGGATACGATCTGAAGTTTCGTAAAACTGCTATGGTTGCGATTGTAAAAGAATCCATTTCTCAAAACCGATCTGTTCGTGCAATTTGTGAAAGAAAATTTTCTGATTTTGTGCATGGCTTAAGTATTATTAACCAGAGAACAGGAAAAAAAGAATTTATGATTGATAAAAAAGTTGTCGATGATCCGGATAAAGAATTATCGCAATGGGTCATTGAAAGTTTCGGCAAACAACCCGAATCCTAGCGGTTTTGAGTAAGCCAGACCCCGATGCAGTCCGGGCAACTTTTACCCGTGTTGCCCGCAGGTATGACCTGGCAAATCACATGTTGTCTGGTGGAATTGATTTTAGTTGGCGAAGGAGACTGGTTCGACTGGCAAATACAGGTTCATGTTCGTCAATTCTCGATCTTGCCACAGGAAGCGGCGATGTTGTTTTTGCTTTGGAGTGCGGTTTGGAGTCTTCCCCCGAAATTATTGGTTTAGACTTTTGCGAACCAATGCTTACTCAGGCGAGGAAAAAAAGAGATGAATTAAAACTTAATGCAGATAAATTTCCGTTTGTGGTTGGGGACTGCCTAGATCTTCCTTTCTCTGATGACAAATTTGATTTGGTCACAATCTCATTTGGGCTTCGTAACCTGGCTGACAGGGAAAAGGGATTAAGCGAAATATACAGGGTACTGAAGCCAGGCGGGAGATTGATTGTTTTAGAATTCAGTCAACCGTATTGGTGGTTTCGCCCATTTTACTATTTTTACCTTCGTTTAATTTTGCCATGGCTTGCCAGGCTCGTTACTGGTGACCGCGAAGCATATCTTTACCTAGGGACGAGTATTTCCAACTTCCCAAACCGCTTTGAATTATGCAAGGAGTTGGAAGCGATCGGTTTTAAAAAAGTGGTAGCACAGGCCTTAACTTTTTCCATTGTTTCATTACATCACGGATGCAAAGAATGAGTTTTTATTGCTTGGCTAATACCTTGAGCAATTCTTCTAACTCGGTCTCTGGTTTTTGGCAGGTTTGATCCTGACAAATGTAGACGGCGGGTTTCCCATTAACCAGATTATGGTTGATCAGAAATGGGGAAAGCTTTGTGATTTTTGGATTCTCGGTATCTGTGGGGCGAAAAAGAAGAACTTTTGCAGGCATGAATTCCTGGTTTACAGCTTTTATTAACTGCAATGTTTTTTTTGAAGTAAGATCACCGGCAATAACAATTTCTTTTGCAGGTGCCAAAGAAAAGTCCAAAGCATGGAGCAAAACCTCTGCACCTTGGGGGCTTTTTTGCAGGGACCCAGAAAATGCGGAGAATAGATTTTCCGCAGAATGTAGGTATTTTTCCTGACCTGTTATTTTATGAACTCTAAGGAGATTTAGTGCCATGACCGAATTTCCGGATGGTATTGCACCGTCATAAATCTCCTTCGCTCGAATTAAAAGTTTTTCCCCGTCATCCGCGGTAAGGAAAAATCCGCCATTTTCACTATCTTCAAAATGCTTGCGTGTTAGATCAACCAATTCAATAGCAGCCTGTAAATATTTAACCTTAAAACTTGCCTCGTATAAATCAAGCAATCCCTGGGTTAAGAATGCGTAGTCTTCAAGGTGGGCAGGTAGACCTGCTTTTCCCCTGCGCCACCTTTTGAGTAGTCGGCCATTTTTCTGCCTTAGTTCAGAAAGACAGAAGTCAGCTGCTTTTTGGGCTATTTTTAAATATTTCTGCTGATTTAGGGCTTTTGCAGACTGCGAAAAAGCCGAGATCATTAGACCGTTCCAGTCGGTGAGTACCTTGTCGTCTTTTTGCGGGTGAATCCTTTTTCCCCTGTGCTCAAAGAGTTTCGCATGTAATGACCTAATTTTTTTTCTAAATTCCTTGGGGCTCAGATTATTATCACGAGCATGCTGATCAAGCGATTTTCGCAAATGCGGTATGTTTGTTCCATTTTTTTTGTGCGTAGCTTCATCGAGAAAGTTTCCATCTTTTTCAAATCGGTAAACTTGTAAAAATAAAGTGCCATCGTTGGGGCCCAGGATATTTTCGATTTCCTCTTGTTCCCAAACATAGAACTTACCCTCTTCTCCTTCGCTGTCTGCATCTTCAGCTGAATAAAAGCCACCTTCGGGGGAAGTCATATCACGGGAGACATAAGTAAGAATTTCATCCACAGTTTCGGAGAAATAGGGATCTTTTGTTATTTGAAAGCATTCGAGGTTGGCCTGTGCAAATAGTGCCTGATCGTAGAGCATTTTTTCAAAATGGGGAACTAACCACTCATTATCGACCGAGTATCTGTGAATACCAAATCCAACTTGGTCATAAATTCCTCCTTGATGAATTTTTTTAAGTGTCGTTTTAACGATCTCAAGTGCATCTGTATTTTCTGTTCTTTTGTGATAACGAAGCAAAAAGCTCAGGTTGTGGGCAGTGGGGAACTTCGGTCTGTTACCAAACCCTCCATTTTTCGGGTCGAAGTTTTCTCGCAGAGCATGGAAGCAGGCATCCAAATGGGACGCATTCAAATCTCCCCCGCTGCGATTTGCCTGCATTTCTTTGAGGCTTTTCATGATCGCTTTTCCAATCTCCGTAACTTTATTCCGTTCATTTTCCCAAATATTCGCAAAATGAGGGATCAGTCGAGTCATAGAGGATTTTGGATAATAAGTGCCTGCGAAGAATGGGACTTTTTGTGGCGACATAATTACTGTCATTGGCCAGCCCCCTCTCCCTGTCATCATTTGAGTCACGGACATGTAGATATTGTCAATATCTGGTCTTTCTTCACGGTCTACTTTTATACAAACATAATCCCGGTTCATTAGTTCTGCGACTTCTGTATCCTCGAAGGATTCATGTTCCATAACATGGCACCAATGGCAAGTTGTGTAACCAATAGAGAGAAATACAGGCTTATCTTCATCCAAAGCTTTCTTAAAAGCACTTTCACTCCAGGGATACCAGTCAATCGGGTTTCTTGCGTGTTGCAGAAGGTAGGGACTGCTTTCAAAAATTAGACGATTGAACTCTTTTCCTCCGTTTGCAGGAAGTTTTGCAATAACCGATGCTGTCGGCAGAGACTTTCTTGTGGATTGCGAGCCTAAGGCAGAGGCATCCATGCCTGAGCTATTTTTGTTAGTTTTATAAGCGGGGGCAGAGGAATTATCATTACACCCTGACATAAAACTTAAAAGAACGAGAAAAAGAAAGACGCGATAGGCATTCCCAATTGACACTCCCATAAGTAATGGATGATACCCGTATTTCGAATCCTTTAGGGTCCTTACTCTAGGAAAATGAAATTAGTTTTTTCAGGCTATCAACTCTTTCCTGTATTTCTTTAGCCCCGGCAGATTCCAATCGGTCACAACCAAATGCCTCTACCGTTAAGCTGGCGGTGGATGTTGCATAGAGCATAGCCTCTTTAATCGATGAAAAGTCAGAGGATTTCTTAGAAGCGAGACGACCAATAAGAGCACCAGCGAATGAATCGCCCGCTCCGGTCGGATCCCTAAGTTCGGTAACAGGATAGGCGGGTAGGGCAAACATACCGTTTTTATGAAAGAGAATAGCTCCATGTTCGCCTTTTTTAATGATGACCGATTCAGGACCCATTTCCCTGAGTTTTTTACCGGCTAATATAATATTGTTTTCTTCGGTCAGTTCCTCCGCCTCAGTATCATTAATTACAAAGAGGTTAACTCTTTTAATTAGATCGAGAAGCGCTTTTCTTTCGATTTCAATCCATAAGTCGATGGTGTCAGCAAGAACATAAGCATCACTTTCCAACTGGTCTAAAACATGAGATTGAAGGGCGGGGTGAATATTTCCTAACAGAACGAATTGAGTATTTTTGTATGAATCAGGGAGGTCTGGCCTGAATTTTTCAAAAACATTTAATTGAATATCCAGAGTATCCCTGCGGTTAAAGTTTTCGTGATATTTGCCTTTCCAAAAAAAGGTTGGTCCAGTCTCATCCTTTTGAACTCCCTCTAAGTCAATTCCACGGGAACTGAGACGCTGCAGGTGTTCGTCCCCGAAGTCATTTCCGATAACCCCAACCATTTGAACATCAGTGTAGTAACTGGCTGCAAATGAGCAATAGGATGCTGCTCCACCAAGAATATGCTCTTTTTCTCCGTAGGGAGTGATTACGTTATCAAATGCAACGGAACCCACAACTAGAAGGGGCGACATTGAAGAGGAATCGGATGAGATACGATCTGTCATAAATTGAAACCATAACCCATTCCTGTTTTAGCTCAAGCTTACAAGCTCGGGGGGATAGACTTTAACGCATTAGATTTTGCCCCAAATTTTTTGCATTAGAATATAAGTTTTTGGGTCATGTTCCTGAAGTTCAGCACGAACAAAGGGATAGAAATCATTAACCCCGAGGTATGACTCAGTCATCTCCGCAAAAAACTCTTTATGATTAGTCCTTGCGTAATGACTAGTTTTACCACCCCTGAACAGAAGTACTTTTTCATAGAGACCCGCTTTTTCTGCCCGTTTGTAGGCTGCAATAATTTCCTTATTTTCAAAGCTAAGCACTTGGTCGTGAAAAGAATGAGCCAGTTCATGCAAAATTACATATGGATGCTTTGCCCATTGTGCTTTACTAAGGAGTTGTTCTGCCCTTGGGATATGAACTCTTTTTTCCAAACTTGGGTCGTGTTGGTTGTTGATTAACCAAGTTTTGTTTGGGTGATACTGCATATTTCCGAGTTTGTGATTTAGGTCTACGCGGATGACTAATTTACGGAGTTGTTGAACTCTGTTTTTATCAAGAATGTATACAATTCTTTGAAGGTGGTTTGCTAGAGCTTTTCTGACATCTTGTAAGAGTCTGTTATTTTCTTTTTGTTTAAAGATTGGATTCCATTCAACTGGCCAGCCTTCAACATTTTGAAGAAAGGGAACCGGGAATTTTTCGGGTTCTCTCAACTTTTCTTTTCCCGAAAGAAAAGAGAATAGGATGGTCAATGAAATTGTTAAGAGGATGGAATAATTAATCGTCATGTTACTTCGGTAATGGGGAAGGTGCTTGCGAGAACGACCTGCTGATCAATTTCTATTAGAATTGAATAGTTTCCAGGTTTCTCAAATTTCAACCGTTGAATATCGTTGATCAAATTGATTCGGTGCTGGGGTCCTGGGGACTCAAATTCCCGATTGATGATGGTCCTTGGCTCATCTTCCGCCATAGGTATACCAATAGAAATTTTCAGCATATGCTTTCCCTGCGTTAGGTCAGAGAAAGAAAGGAACCAGATCATTCTTGGGTGAATGACTGGAAACTCATTGGCTCTGAGGTTTGAAAATATACCGAGAAGGGTATTTTTTCCAGTTGCTGGATCAACATAGACTGAATCGCAGGTTATCCATGCAAGAACTTGTGGCTTGGTTGACATTTTTTAAAATAGAATTTGAGGATTATTTAAGACCGCTTCTTTTTAAAAGGGCATTGGGATTAGGGTCTCTATTCATAAAAGAACGGTATAATACA
>JABGWZ010000040.1 GCA_018675995.1 Opitutia bacterium
AACTATCAGAATATATTTTAAACTTTTCAAATTAGTAGAAACCAATTATCCACCTATTGATAGATTTTAAAATGGCGGAGAGAACGGGATTCGAACCCGTGGAGGGACTATTAGCCCCTCACCGGTTTAGCAAACCAGCGCATTCGACCACTCTGCCATCTCTCCTAATAATTCCTAAGATGAATATATTTGTTATTTTAGCAAGTTTGAAGTGGCAAATTCTGTCAATGTAATTGGAGGTCTTACTTTTCAGAGAATAGAAACATGAAGGGACAATTACATTCAAATCTATTAAATTAGATTATTATTTAGGCACAAAAATTATGATAAGCCTAAAATTAAATGTAATTTTATTCAGAAACTTGAAATCTAAAAACTTTCTCTTAATTACCCGTAACTAGCATTTTAAGAGTTTTTACATTTTTCACAGCCAATTCATCTCCACCACTGGCGGCTTTTTCAAACCAAAAGAGTGCTTCCTTCATGTCTTTTTGAACACCCTTTCCCCGAAGGTGCATTATACCTAAATAACGGGCTGCTTCTGCATTACCAGATTGGGCGGATTCAGAAAAAAGCTCGAATGCCTGGCTTAGATCTCCCTGAACGCCTCGGCCAAAATAATACCTTTTTGCCAATTCTAATTTTTCGGTTCCTGCATTTAAATTTGTAGGAACTGGTTCGGGAATGGGTGGATTTTCAATCTCTCTGCCAGTAGGCACCGGTTCGATATTTTCTGAAGAAGCGGTGGATTTGTAAATTGAAGGCAACCTATTTTGCGTCGTGGTAAATCCTTGATCTGTATTGGCAGCAACAGGAGATGGGGGAAGTGGTGGAGGTGAAGAATAAGAGGGATTTGTTGGCGATGGAACATCCGATTCGGGAGTTGAAATTATTTCTTCATTATTCACAGAGGTTGTACTGCTGAGTAAATTCTCGTATTCGGCAATTTTAGCGGCCGCTTTTTCTCCCTCTTGCTTAAGTGCAAGGTTCGCATAACGCAGGGCAATATCAATTTTTGCTGGGCCCGTTAACCCATAGGCATAAAAGTGTGATACGATGAGCTGTGATGTTGAATAACCACGATCAGCAGCGGCTTGAAAATGAACTAAGGCCATTTGATAGTCTTTTTCTAAACCGATTCCTTTAAAGTAAGAATGGCCCAGAAAATGATGGGCTGAGGGAAGGTGAGTTTCAACCACTTGCTTCAATAAATTAATTCCCGCTGATACGTCCCTTCCGATTTCCATATTTTGGGATTTAATTGAGTTTGCATGGACCATGAGTAATGCATGTTGAACGGAACCTGGGCCATACCCTCCATTTGAAGAATTTGCGTAATGCTTGGCGGCAAATTCAATATCCGGACTGAGTTGGGGCTCAAGTTCTTCAGCAGTAAATATTTCACCAATTACATAGGAGGCAACTGGATCCCCAATACTGCCATTTTTTACCAATGTACCATCCGGATCAGAAAATACTTGGTTATAATACTTACCCACTTTTACGGGATCAGGGCCAATCGGTGGAAAGCGATGCAGGTAACCCATCGCAAAAAGACCGAGCCAATGATTTTTTTTTGCTGATAAGTTTGCCCAGTAATTAGCTGATTCAAAAGAAATACTCAACCCTTTGTCACCGTGAATATAACAAAGTGCCAAAAAGCCTTGTGCATAAGAATCCCCTTCCTCGGCACTCTGTTCTAATTCCCGTAATGTCTCATCTATCCACTTCTTTCCCTGGTTTCCCAACAGAGTGGATCCGTAAAAAAGAAATATGAAGAGGATGGCTTTGATTTTAATAACCATAAAAAGATATAATGTTATTCTCTACTTTTTAACTTAAAGTAGGCAAGCTTTCAATTTTTTCTCCATTTTCCTAATTGCTTGCGAAAAATTGGGTAAATAAGTTATTAAATATATTCCTTAAAAATATTATGGATCTATCAGACCAATCCCCATCAACGATCAATAATCCGGGTCAAGAACTCATCCGACAATTTGTTATTTATGCTGAGAATAAAGTTGGATGGTTAAATGAGTTTATAAGCATGCTGAAATCCCAGGATATACATGTCATGGCGATTTCAGTTCTCGATACAACAGACTCAGCAGTAATTAGGTTGGTAACAAACTACCCAAAGCAAACGGCGCAATTACTCAAGTCCAGATCGATTAGTTTTACGGAAAGAAGAATTATTGCGGTCGAGATCAATGATGAGGATTCTTTGCACTTGATCACCCAGTCTCTTTTACATGCTGAGATTAATATTCATTATGTATACCCTTTCCTGTACCAACCGAATCACAAGCCGGTACTTGCGATCGCGATGGAAGATGAGTACATTGCTGAGGAAGCCTTGCAAAAGCACGGCATGCGGGTGCTCTCGCTGGACGAGTTTACTCGATAGTTATATCAGTATAACAGAAAGGGATTTATTTCTTTTTTGAATTTTTCTGCATTCGCTTCCCAACTTGCCAAAAACTCAGTAACATCGACCTGACTGCCTTGCCCGGTTAGTGCACTCCACCATCGTAGTGATCCAACATGTTTATTAAAGAGTGTAACTTCAGATTCACTCGCTTCAGTAAATGGACTTGGGGTCTGCCAAAGGGCAGAAAGTTTCATCATATAAAAGGGTAACGCAGTAGGATTCCATTTATTCCAATTTTCAATTGAGATATAAACACCGGCAATTTGCTTACCATCAGGTTGTGTTAATGTCTTCGTGTTAAATCCAATTCCCGGAATATTATACTGTTCAAACGCAGCTTTTATCTCTGCTGCTGACTTTCCCTCATAAGTTAAAAAACGGAATGGAAATTTTGTTCCAATTCCATGTTTAAATTTCCCCAACTGCGCTCCTAATCCAGTCATAGGGTATCCAGCGACCGAATCAAGTGTGGGTATATTCGGAGATGTCGGGTACCATTTTAATCCAGTTTGCGGCCAGGTCATATCCCTTGTCCACCCAACCATGGGTACAATGATCAATTTTCCCATTTTGCGACACTTTTCTGTGGTTTGTAATACACCAGGTACTTTCTTGGACCATAATGCGATTTCACCAATTGTCATTCCGTGAACGAATGGAAACTGAAAAGCACCCACATAACTCATGCAGGACTTATCTATTGATGGACCCGAAACCTTTCTTCCACCAAGAGGATTTGGCCGATCCAATACAACAACTTCCACCCCTGCCTCGAAACAGGCCTCCATTGCGTACCTCATACAACTTATGTAGGTGTAACAACGAACACCTACATCCTGCAGATCGATAACCAGGCTGTCTACTTTTTCGAGCATTTTAGCAGAAGGTTTTCGAAATTTTCCGTACAGAGAAAAAACAGGTAATCCGGTTTTATTATCAATTTTATCATCAACTGGAACCGAGGCTTTTTCATCTCCATATATACCGTGTTCCGGACCAAAAAGAGCGACCAAGTTAACATCAGGGGATCTCACAAAAACATCCACCGTACTTTCACTCATTCCATTTCTACCCGCGGGATGGGTCAATAAACCAACTCGCTTACCTTTAAGAACAGAGAATTTATTTTCTTCTAGAAAATCAATTCCCAAGGTTATCTTTGCAGAGCTTGCAAAAGATTCCTGAAATAAAAATCCTCCCATAGAAAATAGGAATACTACTAGGGAGGCACGAAGAAGTGAAAAAAGTTTCATAAGATCAAAAAGAATGGGTTTAATTCAAATTAGAAGGAACTTCTGGGCTCTTGTAAAGCTTTGCCAACAGATTATATACAAACACAGAAATTACTCCAAAGAAAACGCCTAAAACTGCCCCCCCCACAAACATTGGTGGGAAAGTGTCCAATAATTTTAAAAGATCTTTAAACTCAAAATTACTCCAATCATAACTTTTACTAAGCAATTTATTATTGCTCGTTTTAAAACCGGTTAATTCTAGCAATATTCGACCAATCTTATAATCAGCGTAATAAATAGGACCCATTGTAAATGGGTTTGAAATCCACTGGATCGCAACCATTAAAGGCAAATTTGCTCGAGATAGAAAAGCAACAAAGAATGCAATTATCATTTGAATACCGACCAGTGGAGATAATGATATGATCACTCCCCAAAAAAGTGCCGGTCTGATGGAACTTCCTTTAAAAGACCAAAGGTAGGATCTTTTATAGGCTGAATCTGCAAACCATTTCAGTACAGGGTAATTATGAATATTGGATCGTCTCGGTAATGGACGCATCCAGCGTTTTAACCTACGGATTCTTTTAAATCGCAGCTCTTTTTCCTTTGGACACTCCATGGAAGTCATCGAAGAAATGATATTATTTTGTTAAGTGTAAGCTGAAAAAACTCTGCCGCTCGATCGAGATTTTCCTGCAGCTTTAATTCCTCTTTTCCAAAAGAGGCAAACTCAACATTTGGGAATCTCGTTTTGCATGCCAAAACTGCTTCAGAATCAATAGATCCAGCCAACAAAATTACCTTTTTATCAAATTCCGAAGCGATACGAATAAGTTCGTAAGGTCCTTTGCCATGCAATGAGGTTTTATCAAAGCGACCTTCTCCAGTAAGTATCAAATCTGCATCTTTAATTTTACTCTCGATTTCAAACCATTCCTTGACCAAAGAAAATCCTGGAATAAATCCGACATTGTAGCCCAAACTTAAACCATACCCCATTCCACCAGCCGCCCCTGTACCTGGCTCTTCCCTAAGGTCATAAGGTTTCTGAAATGCCGAAGATAGAAGTTCTGACATTCTTTCTAAAGCATTCTCCATTTCCTGCTTCTGATCCAAAGAAAGCCCTTTTTGAGGACCGAACTGATAAGTGGCTCCATTTTCACCGAGCAATGGATTATTGACATCACAAGCAATACGAACTGGAGGCAGTTGGTAAAGATTATCGATAGAGACCCGATCAATTTTTGACCAAGTGCGAGGATTAGGAAATGAAATCGGGTCATTCTCTTTAGTTAAAAACTCAACCCCAAGGGCACTTAATGCACCTACACCCATATCATTTGTTGATGTGCCCCCAATACCAAGCACAATTCCCACCACTCCCAACTCTGCTGCCTGCAGAAGTAATTGCCCGACACCGTAGCTCGAAGTTGCCCATGGGTCTCTCTCCTCCATTTTTAAATCCGAAAGTCCAGCAGCTGATGACATTTCAACAACTGCTAATTTTCCGGATTTCGGAAGATTCATGAATGTAAGCAAATCTGCATCAACATTACTGGCCGGTATAAGGCCGATCGGAACTTCTACTTCCCTACCCAGGGAATCCTTTACATGCGTGAGATGAAAGTCTCCACTTTTACATTTCGTCAAAAGCTCAGCAAATCCTTCGCCACCATCTGTAATCGGAACTTCCTGAACATCAATAGTTGACGAGATCTCCTGAATAGTCTTTTTCGCAAGTGCACAGATTTCCCCTGCAGTTAGGGAATCCTTGCATTTATCAAAAGCAGCAAGGACACGCACAACCTACCTAACGAATTTCATTGTTTGTAGTCTCATCTATCAATTTAAAACTCTCCACATGATATGTTTCCGCAGCCTCAAAGTTCAATTTTAGACCGTAATTTCTCTCCATCCGATCGATCAGTTTGGAATCTGGCCCTCTTAATCGGCGAAGAGTACTGGGGTGGAGAAATATTTTAATACTGACCTCCGAATTTGCATTCTCCTCTTTCACTTTCCTTGCGACACTGGTAATTTTCCTTTGAATTTCAATTGAAACTGCCCTTGGGGATTTTACAATTCCTCTTCCGTTGCAATAAGGACAAGGTTCATAAATTCCACTTGAATTACTTTCATCATGTCGTTGTCGGGTAATCTGCATAATACCCAGTTGTGAAATGGGTAAAATATTATGCTTGGCCTTGTCATCAGCCATTGATGATTTCATCTTTTGAAATACCTTGCGCTGATCGCCTTTATTTTTCATGTCAATAAAATCAATTATGACAAGACCGCCCAAGTTACGGAGTTTCATTTGACGACAAACTTCTGACGCAGCTTCTATATTTGCCTGTAAGATAAAGTTTTTTCCGTCTTTACGGTCACCCTTATGACTTCCCGTATTAACATCGATTGAAACAAGTGCCTCGGTTTCCTCCATTACAATTTCTCCACCCGATGGTAACAAAACCCGGCGCATGAAAGTTTGTTCAATTTGTCTTTCAACATTGAATCTTTCGAATATGGGTATTTCTTCATCAAAGAAAGACACCTTTGATTTAGATTTTTTGGATACCCGCTCTATATTTTCGATCAAGCGATTATAATCATCCTTTCGATCAACTTGAACACGATCAATATCCTCTGTCAGGAAATCTCGGGCTGTAAGTCCAATTAAGTCTGGCTCCTGGTAGAGAAAACAGGGACTGGGCTGGGTTTTCATCTTGGCCTCAATCTCATCCCATTGTTGAAGGAGGATTCTTAAATCATTGTAGAAAAATCGTTCTGATTTTTTTTGACCGGCAGTACGAATAATAACTCCCATTCCTTCCCGTAAACTAAGGTTTCCGATAATTCTTTTCAATCGGCTCCTCTCTGCCTTATCATCAATTTTTCGGGAAATCCCGCACTGCCCCGCATAGGGCATCAAAACCAGAAACCTCCCTGGTAAAGATAGATTGGTTGTCGTTCTTGGCCCCTTACTACCAATCTGACCTTTGGTAATTTGAACAACAATTTCAGATCCAACGGGAAAAACTTTGGGTATTTCCTGAATCGATTTTGCTTCCACACGATTATGGGGAGTTTTTCTTTTGTTTTCCCGAACAATTTCAATCGATGGATCATTATTTGCACCCGGCAACATGTCCCAATAATGAAGAAATGCATTTTTTTCCTGACCAATATCAACAAACGCCGCTTTTAAACCGGGTTCAAGGTTCTGCACTTTTCCTTTAAAAATTGCTCCAACCATTCGGTCCTCATCCAACCGCTCAACATCAAATGCCTGAAGAACACCATTCTCAATTAATGCCACTCTTCTTTCAAGTGCCTCGGTATTGATAATTAATTCTTTATAATCTTTATTTGTTTCACGTCGGAAAAAGGCTCGAATTCGCTCACGAATAGGACGCTTTTTTGCTCGTTCAAGAGCGGCTTCTCTCAATTTCCCTTTGTCAATGGAAATAGGAGCAGGCTCAACTGGAGCTTGTGTCAGATCATTTTGAGCAGTTGCTGGCTTGCTCTTATCTGTATTCTTTCGTGATCTCCTGCGTTTAGAATAATGGGGTCTGCGCTTGGTATTTCTGGCCATTTTTATGATGGATAGAAAACCCGTTTAACAAAGCAAGGAAATAGTAAATTTGCATTTTATAATACTTGTTCATCTAAATTCCTTTCTATGTCGATAAACGCTCTGAACCAACCCAAGCAAAATAAAACAGGAAATCATAAATGATCCTCCGTAACTTAAAAACGGTAACGGTAATCCAGTAATCGGAGTAATGCCTATGGTCATGCCAATGTTGATAAAAACATGGGTCATCAGCAAGACAGATACTCCGATAGCAAGCATAGCACCAAAGCGATCACTTGCTTTGGAGGCTACCTTTAAACATCCAAAGATCAGTAGAAAGAATGCTCCTAAAACGAGCAAACCCCCAACAAATCCAGATTCTTCCGCCAAGACCGCAAAAATAAAGTCATTGTGTGCGACGGCGGAGGGCAAATAACCTAGCTTTGCCTGCATACCATGGCCTAGACCCTTGCCGGATATTCCACCAGTGGCTACGGCAATAAGAGCTTGTATTCGATTCCAGTTTGCTCCAATTCCGCTAGGGTCCATGACTTCTGGTGCGACAAAAGTAAGGATGCGTTTACGTTGATAGTCCTTGAGTGGTATGAGAGACGTATCCTGATAAGCAACAACTGCTTCAGTCGGATTCGGGTTCTCGGATTTATATTGATAATAACGAAAAACGTCAAAACCCAGCACACCCATCATCACCACAAACAGAAGCGCTGTGGCGACAAAAAAACGGTTTGGTATACGGGCGACGTACAAAATTGAAAATGCGATTGGTGGAAACACTAATGTTGATCCTAAGTCAGGTTGCATGAAAATCAAGAACATTGGACAAGCAAAGCAAATTCCTAACTTAAAAATTCCCTTCAGTGAATCTCTGACATCACCAATCTCTGACCTTGAAAGTATGCTAGCACCCAGAATCAAGGTCACAATTTTGGCAAACTCGGATGGTTGAATCTTAAAAAAATGAAGATCTATCCACCTTTGGGCTCCATACCTCTCCGGCCAGATAAAAACCAAGAATAAAGAAGCCAGTCCAATTGCATATGTAATATGTGCAAACCGCATCCAAAAATGATAATCAACCAATGAAACAACTATATATATTAAAAAACCGAGAAGCACCCAGACAACTTGCATTTCCCATTGATTTCCTCCTGTGTATGCTTGAGCAGACCGAATGAAAAGAACACTCATTGTGCATAATATTAGGAGGCTAACCGGAGAAAAAACTTCCCATCTGTTTTCATGTTCAATAAGAGTATCAGGTTTTCTTCCTGGGGAAAAAATTTGGTTCTGACCTTCCTCCATAATTTTAAAAAATCTCAGGAAAGAAAATCTTTTACTAACTCCAACCACTCATCGTCTAAACTTTCTCTTTGCTTAACCGGTTTATGTGCACGACGGTACCAATAAGCTGCATTTCCAAGGTCTCCTTCAACACGATGCAAATAGGCATGCACCCACGAACCGCCTTCACTTTCAATTTCCTGTGCAATATTATGGGATTTTTCCCAATTTCCTTTTTTTGCCCACCAAAGAGCTTGGATCAATCCTGACCACTCACTTGAAGGGCCATCCTCATTCTCAATATGAGATATAAAATCATCTATATCATTCATAATATACAATATCTAAAAAATTTAAATTCGTCTCCATCGAGTGCCCCAAGCTACTGAGTATTGAAACTTTCTCCGGTGCTCCCTGATCAAAAATGGGAGATCTTCTTCATATTCCAAACTAAACCATGGACTGAGAAATTCTTTCAGTTTCTCTTTTGAATCACCCGCCCCACCAATCCATTTTGTCCGGGGAGTAAATTCTTCCAGCCAAGTAAATGGAGTTGCCAATAAAAGGTACCCACCCTGCTTGACCAAATGAGGCAGCCTGTTCAAAAAAGCTTCAGGAGTTGGCAGTCTACAAATTAGATTGGCAGCATGAACAAGATCAAAACCACTCAATTCCTCATCTAGGTTAGTCGCATCGCCCACCTGAAACGAAACTGCACCCTGACAGTGGGTAGGTACTGCTTTGGCATCTGCATAGCAACTCCCCTCTTCCAGATAGGAATATTCTAAAGATTTACCCTCTCGTAAGAGATTGGCCGCATCAATAAAGCTTTTCGAATAATCAATACCTAAAACATCTCCAAAATATTTCCCTAAAACAAAGCTTGAAGCACCTACTGCGCAACCCACATCCAATGCCTTCGAACTTTGCTCAAAAGATTGCTTTTTCATGAGCGACTCAACCGTTCTACCAGTGAACCTTAATGCATCAACTGGCCCATTTGCCCATGGCAGAATTTCATCGTTTCTGCCATAATGGAATAATAGGTATTCCCCTAGCAGTTTATCTGACTCATAAGGATTACCCGACATCTAATTCTCCGATCCTTGTTCTAAAATTTTAGAAATTGAATGAAAATGATTTTTCAACGACGGATATAACTCTCGATAGTGAGAGTAAATTTTATCGTAAGTCACAACATCATTTCCCGGCATAATATTTTCTGTCTCGCGAATCCACTCTCTACTCGCACTTTCAACAGATTGTTGAGTTCCAATCCCGACGGATGCCAGTAGTGCTGCTCCATATGCAGCTCCCTCTTTGGCATTCACAAGGGCACAGTTGGACTGAAAAACATCTGAAAGCATCTGCTTCCAGAGTGATGACTCCGTTCCTCCACCCGTTAAAATAATATTCGATGGGTTAATCCCTAGGCCACGCATAAGAGAAAGTGAATCGTTCAATCCAAAGCTTACTCCCTCTAAAACGGAACGAGCCATATGCCCTAAGCCATGCCTTAAACTCAAACCAATAAATGCTCCTCTTGCATGCGGATCTGGGTGGGGAGTTCGTTCACCAGACAGGTAAGGCAGGAAAATACAACCCTCACTTCCAGGGTCAACCTCAGATGCCTGTGCTGTTAAATTATCATATGCATTAGGTCCACCTTCTTGTTCGATCCGGTTTTCTTCGACGGCAAATTTATTTTTAAACCATTGAAATGATCCGGCTGCAGAAAGCATAACGCCCATCATGTGCCATTTTCCTGGAACTGCATGACAAAAAGAATGAAGTTTACCCTCAGGTTCCACACGATACTCATCACTTTGGGCAAACACTACCCCGCTCGTGCCAAGAGTGACCGAAACTTTTCCCTCTTCCACAATCGAACTACCAACCGCCTGGGCGGCACAGTCGCCACCTCCAGCAACAACTGGGGTTCCCTCAACCAAACCGGTAGCCCCAGAACCAATCGCAGAAATTTTTGATGTTACTTCAGTAGACTCTGAAACCTCAGGTAACCATTCTTTTTTCCACCCCAGCGCATTGATAATATCATGGGACCATTTACGTTCACCTACATTAAGGAGAGACATACCGGAAGCATCGGAAACATCGGTAAAAAACTCCCCAGTTAATTTATAGCGAATATAATCCTTGGGTAGTAAAATCTTATCAACTTTAGCGAATAGCTCGGGTTCATGCTTTTGCATCCAAAGTATTTTGGGTGCAGTAAACCCAGCCAGTACCGGATTTCCTGTAATTCTTAAAATTTCATCTTTCCCTATAATCGATGTCATTTCTTCACACTCGGCAAAAGATCTTTGATCATTCCACATAATGCAGGGACGTAAAACATCACCACTTACATTGAGTGCAACCATTCCGTGCATTTGGCCAGTTAGCCCAACACCTCCAATGCTAACTGGATCTGTATTCTCAAGAAGTGAACGAATAGCTTGCTGTGTTGCCTCCCACCAAACACTGGGGTCGGTTTCTGCCCAGAGAGGCTGTGGGGTTTCAAATGGATATTCCGGGGAACTGACTTTCAAAACTTCTCCAGTGGGAGAAACCAACAGGGCTTTTACAGAAGATGTTCCTATATCTAAACCAATTGTATTCATTAATTCAGCTATGTATGTAATACCCTTTTTGGCAATAGGAATAAAACGGGGTTAAACAACCAAGAAGGGTAACCTAGAGTTTACAAAATTAATTAATTCGACTTTGCGAATTAAAAATATGGGACTCAGGGAAATTGAGATATTTTGTCAGACTTCGGAAAGTTTTTTGATAACTCAATTTTAACATCTCCATGAACTGCCCATTGTGTTCCTCTTCGAAGAACATCTTGAAATCCAACACATTTCATAGAATAATCAGCGTGTCCCATAGGCGTATGAAAAACTCTTCCCTTACCGTATGCGACTGTCATAATCATTGGCTCATGCCTTTTACTTTTTTCACTGTAAGCAGTCGCAAGCACATTCACATTTTTAGCGGGACCACGAAGAGAATCATACAGTTCATCTTTTGCGTGAAGCCAAGTTAGTGGCATCCCTCTAGTAATCGGATGTTTCTTGTTTCTTATTTTCACAACAAATTCATGCTGCGGGCCATGACTTCCACCACGCCCGGGGCGTGGATCCCTAATCAATTTCCCGTTATCGTCAAAATAAAGATAGGGTCCTGATTTCTCATTCCTCCCACCCCAACCACCAAGACCTATCATTGTATTATATTCGGTCCAGTTAGAAAATGCATTATTGGCAGCATGAACCACCACAAATGATCCTCCTCCTTTAACATAATTAATTAATTTTTTCTGCACATCCTCTGGCCACATCTCACCATTATAGTTAGTGAGCGTAACATCATAGTTTTGAAAATTCGGTTTCCATGTCTTCCACTCATCCTGAGAAGACTTTTTAGGTGGAGAAGTGGAGACAGTAACCTTACAAAAATTATCTCGTTCTAATGCTTCCACAATCACTGGAGTCGTAGCTTTCCAATTGTGATTATTTTGTCCATCCAACAGGAGAACTTTTATTTCAGAAAAAGCAAAATCAGTTTGTAACAGCGTTATTAAAAATAAAAATATTAATTTAAAATTAGACATATAGAATTTCAGTTAATTTGAGCTTTTGCATCAATTTCTTTTTCCATCAACCTGATTTTGTCCATTTCCACAAATTTGCTTTTACCACCAGTCATGGCAGCAATCTCCTCAAGTGGAACCTTTGCACCTGCCGGAGCCCCATATCCAATCGTATAAACTTTGGTTTTACCTTTTTTCTTTTTAATAATGTCTATGCCCTGAAAATTCTTATTCGAATTTCCATCAGTCATAAAATAAATAACATCCGGTTTAGGATTCATATAAAAAGCCCATTCGAATGAATTATCCCACACCGTACCAAACGTAAGAGGAGTATCATATACCGCCTTAATAAGTCTCTTCTTTATGGACGGAGTAACAGGAAGCCACTTCGGTTTAACTGGGTTGTATCCATCATTTGGTTTCCACCCCCCATTATTGGAACCGGTCCAATTTTTATGCAAGACCTTAGCATCCTCACCTGCAACCCATGTAGGACCAGAAAAAAAGATAACTGATACGGAACCAACTGCAGGTAGTTTCTCAATCGCTTTACTCAACTCACTACGCATAACTTTATCCCGCCCATTCATCGACGCAGAATAGTCTATAATAAAAAGAATTTTATTCGCCTTAGACTTTATTCCCATAAAATTTGAGGCAAAGGCTTTATTTAAAACAGACATATCCACATTTACACTGACATCACCCAAATCGCCCATTGGGCTTAAAGCGACAGCAGGGTTTAACGCTTTGGTATCAATTTCTACTGAAGGTAAGGATATATCAGAAATAACCTGTAATTGAATTTGATTTGTCGGCGGTGGTTTTGTCTGCTTCTGTCTTTGCATCAATCTCACCGTTTGCTGCTGTTTTTTTGGTGCACTACTCGGCTTACCCCCATCAGAAAAGTCAGATGAAAGATCATCAGTCAGGGGTAAACCCATCACAATGTTCCATAATACGGCAAAAGTACCTACCATAAAAAACAGGGCAAGAAGTAGGCTATTAAGCAATCTGTAAGTACGAAGATAATTTGAGAACGGACTTTCCAAGGGTACTGTCTCTTGAGGTTGGATTGGAGTTATTTCGGATTCAGACATTTTAGGAGTTATTTCCGATACAATAATTTCAGGATATATTCACTAATTTTATTTATGCACACCATTAATACTTCTTATTAAAAGTAATAACAGACAACTCACAAATGCAAGGTATTTAATAAAAATAGAAGTGCCTTGAAATGGTCATTTAATAATTTTAAAATGAAAGGGTACTGATTAGTAAACTTAACTTATTAAAACTCTGCCAATGGTTTCCATTTCTGGACAAAAAACTTAAAGGATCTCTTTTATCAAATGCCCGAATACCTCGGTAAGCCTCATATCCCGACCTCCAAAACGATAAGTGCTTTCCGTATGCTCTATTCCAAGCAAATGGAGCATGGTGGCATGTAGATCATGGATTTCATAACGGTTTTCCACTGCTTTGTAACCAAACTCATCCGTTGCCCCTACGCTAAGACCTGGTTTAATCCCTCCACCCGCAAACCAAGTGGTAAATCCAAAGGGATTATGATCTCGTCCGTTTGATCCTTGAGCAAACGGGGTACGTCCAAACTCTCCCGTCCAGACAACTAGGGTGTCATCCAACATACCCAACTTTCTTAAATCACGAATGAGTGCGGCAATCGGTTGATCTACAGATTTACAGTTTTTTCCATGTCCATCCACCAATCCACCATGCTGATCCCAACGGTCTCCATTTCCACCCGGGCAAGTCAGTTCAATAAACCGAACTCCT
>JABGWZ010000039.1 GCA_018675995.1 Opitutia bacterium
CACCTGAAAGATTCAGGTGGAAAATCAAAATTTGGTGATAAAAGCTCTCCGGAGGATATCAAAAGAGAATTTCAAATTAGTAAGAAAGTTTTCAAACAGGCAATTGGTGGTCTCTACAAGCAGGGAAAAATCATTATTACCAAAGAAGGAATCGAGCTGGTTACTAAATAAGCTTTTTTCACCTGCTTGATCATTTTTTATTATCGAACCATTTGAATCTTGGTTTTGGCGGGGTTTGCTTCAATATTTAAAGAAACTCAATATAGATAAAATATGAAAACGAATACTTTACGTTCTCTGTGGTTGTCAGTTTTTGGATTACTTTACCTTTCCTGTCATGCATCTGAGCTTTCTGAAAAGAAGGATCCATGGCTTGGTTGGTACCGTCCGGTTGACGCTAATGTTTTCGCAACCACTATGGGGAATAACCATGATTCAGTCCTCTTTGTGGAGACTGAACTAGAGTATCCTTACCATTTGATTGTCAGTCATACACCCAAGTTTGCTCATCTCTGGAGAAGCAAGAAATTCTCATGGAGCAGTGAAGACTGGGAACTGGTATCCGATCAGTACAAAATCGGAAACTTTTATGAATATGATGACGGTGTCAAAGTGGATGGTACCTACTACATTTACGAAGGTGGCAAAGTATTCACTTATTCCGGACCGTTGGAAGATTCCAGCGGTAAGTGGAAGGTGAAGGGGAACTTTCCTCATAAGCAATGCGATGATATTGGAATCTTTTATGAAGATGGAATTTTTCATATGTTTGGCGAACATGGGAATTTTCCACATGGTCCGGATGGGACCAGCCTCGCTCATTTTACATCCAAAACCGGTTTGGGTGAATGGGAAATGGTAAATCCAAAGGCTGTGGATCCCAACCCAAAAGGCGGCCATAAGTATGGGGTGGGGGATGCCACCATCGCTAAAATTCAGGGATACTATTATATTTATTGTGACAGGGAATCACAGGGTAGCCCGTATAAGGTAACTGCGTGGCGTTCCAAGAGTCTAATGGAGCCTTTTGAATTTCTGGGGCTGGCGATTACTCCCCGTTCCAAGGAAGTGGATGATTGGGACAACTACCGGATTCAGGATGCCGATATTGCCTACATTCCGGAACTGAAGCGCTATGTGATGACCTGTAATATGATGGATAAGGATGGAAACCCAGGGGGTGATTTTTCCGGATCCGGTTTAAAGGGCAAAGACACGCGGGTGATTGGCGTTTTCTATTCTAATCATACTTTGAAGGGAAAACGGAAATGTAACTCGAAAAGGAGCAAGTGAAGGAAATTATTCCATCCATCAAGAGATATGTAGAAGAGGAATTTGGAGAGGAACTCGGAAACCTCAAAGCCGAGTTGCTCCTTGATTATTTCATGAAGGAAATCGCTCCCTATGCTTACAGCTAAGGTGTGCAGGATGCGGAGGATTACTTTCGGGCGAAACTGGAAGATATACAAGGGAGTTGTCACGAATACGAGCTCACATACTGGAAGAACAAGAGATAGATTTATCAGGATGAAAAGTTTCCGAGCTTGGCTAAATAGTGGTTGATTCATCTGCCATAAATTAGTGCACTACAACCTTAACCCTAAACCTTTTTCCATGATTAGAAAAATTTCACTCTTTCTTTTTGTTATATTAGCCACTGGCATGAGTGCCTCGGAACGTCCAAATATTCTCTGGATTTACCTGGAGGATGTAAGCGGATGGTTTAGTTGCTACGGGAATAAAGTGATTAAGACTCCGCACATTGACTCTCTTGCGGAAGGTGGCATCCGCTTTAATCGTTTCTACACCTCGGCTGGAGTATGCTCAGCTATGCGTTCAGGTACAATCCTGGGCATTATGCAGACCACAGTTGGGGCACATCAGCACCGAAGTTGCGGAGCGACTTTTCGGGGTAAATCTATGGGAGAGTATGACAAGAATGTCTTACCAAAGGGTGTGCAGCTGGTTCCCAAAATTTTTCGGGATGCTGGTTACTACACTTTTAATGAGGGAAGCGGGAAGGATGATTTTAATTTCGAATTCGACCGGGATGAGATCTATGACCATCATTCGGGAGGCTGGAATTTCAAGGGTGCCAAGAATGGATCCGAGTGGACAGGTCGCCCCGAGGGGAAACCGTTTTTCGGCCAGATTCAAATCTCCGGAGGAAAGTCAGGTGGCCGAGCCAAGAAGGTGACCCCCCTGGATAAAGTGCCGGTGCCTCCTTACTATCCTGATGTTCCCGAGGTACGAAAGGAGATTGCTCACCATTACGATTGCCTGCTTTTTACGGATGATCAGGTTGGACAGATCATAGCCGCCCTTAAGCGGGATGGACTTTATGATAATACGATGATTTTTCTAATCAGCGATCACGGATACAAACTTCATCGCCATAAACAAATGCTATATGAGGGAGGAATCAACATGCCCTGTATAGTCAGTGGACCGGGTATCAAGAGTGGGCAGGTTCGTGATGATCTAATCAATAGTATTGATATAGCCCCAGCCTCCTTAGCGGCTGCCGGTTTGCCCATTCCCCCAAAAATGGAGGGGCAGAACTTTTTGGCCAAGGGATATAAACCCAAGAAACACACCATATCCGCCCGTGACCGTTGCGACTATACCATAGAGAAGATTCGTGCGGTGATCACCCCCCGGTTTAAATACCTTCGAAACTACACGGATGACCGTCCATTTATGCAACCGACCTACAAGGACGGTTGGGAAGTAACCAAAAAATTCCGTCAGATGATGGCTGCCGGTGAAATGAATGAAGTCCAAATGATTTTCTTTGATCCCGATGGCAAGGAACCGGAAGAACTCTACGACTTGTCAAAAGATCCACACGAGATCAATAACCTGGCGAAGGATCCAAAGTATGCCAAGCATCTCAAGCAGCATCGTGCATATCTCGCAGAATGGATCAAGAAGACAGGTGACAAAGGGCAGCAACCCGAATCCGACATTGGTTTGCTTTGTGCATTAAAGCGCTGGGGGAACAATTGCGTAAATGCTGAATATGACCGGGTGAGACACTTGCTTACGGAAAAATCTGCACCGGCCCCGAAGAAAAACAATAAGAAAAAATAATTTCCCTTTAGACCTTAATTTTTTGTAATAAAGTATTATCATGAATCGTCGTAAATTTGTACAAGCCGCCGCCGTTACCACTTCGGCAGTAACCGCAACTTCAGCTCCAAGTCTTCAGGCAAAGGAACATAAAGCTACGAGGCAAAAGCGTTATCAGAATGGAGCGACGCATTGGCCCATCTGTCTGGACACCGCCACCTTGAGTAAAGAATTAACACTCGCGGAGAAAGTTAAACTTGCGGCCGATGCAGGATTTGATGCCATCGAACCGTGGGACCGTGAACTCCAGAAACATGAGGAATCGGGGGGCAACCTCAAGGACTTGGGTAAAGAAATTCGCGACCGGGGTATGTATGTACCAAGTGTCATCGGTCTATGGGGAGCATTGGCACCTTCCAAAGAAATTTTTAACCAGGAAATCGATGCGCACAAGAAGCGTTTGCAAATGATTTCTGATATTGGCTCGGAACATGTCCAGGTCATTCCGAAATTCGGTCTCAAAGAGCCTTTGGATAAAAGAGTCGCGGCTTGGAGCTACAGCCAGGTTTGCGAAATGGCCAAGGATTACAATTTAAAACCAGCAGCCATTTTCCTGAACATGGTTCGTGGACTCGAACGCATGTCCGATGCTACCGCAATCGCTCTCGATTCCGATCAACCGGAAGCCATGATCATTCCGGATACCTACCATATGTTCCTCGCTGGAACCGGACCTAATTCACTTGGTCGTCTTCGTGGTGACTTCATTGCCATCTTTCAATTTGCTGATGCCGGAAAAGAAGTTGAGCCGATTCTGCATAAGGGAGTCGATTCACAAAGGGTTTTACCGGGCGACGGTAAAATTGATCTCAAGGCCTATCTGACCAACCTGAAGAAAACCGGCTTTGATGGATGTGTATCGTTGGAATTATATAATCCGGAATATCGCAAGCGGGAGCCGGTTGCCTTTCTTGAAGAGGCTTTGCGTAAAACGGTAAAGGTAGTTTCTTCGGTTGGTTGATTCGTATATCTATTCTAATTGGACCTTTCTCAATGTTGGGCAATTAGAGTAAGGAGGCCTGTAGCGTACTGTCTTCTTTGGGTAGGTTTCTTATTTAAAGAAACTTTTTCCGTTCTGTTTCGTTTCTTATTTTGTGCTCAACAAACTAACAAATTAATTTATGAAAATTCATACAATTGTAGTCTTCACACTCGTTTCCCTTTTTATCGGTTCATTTAATAGTTTCGGGAGCCCATTGGATAAAAAGATCCTCGAGTTAAAGCCACAGGCTGATCGTAACGGAGACGGTAAGTTGTCCGATGCTGAAAGGAAAAACCTGATAAAGATGATCATAAGCCGTTTTCCCAGATCAGATGCTGATGGGGATGGTACTTTATCTGAAAAGGAGTGGGAAGTCGTCATTCGCATAGCGACCGCCCGTGACAAAATGCAAAAGAGGCAAAATTCAGGTAAGACCTCAAATCAAGGGCAAATGGCTCCCACCCATGCCAATATAAAATATGGGGAGCATGAACGTAATGTTTTCGATCTTTGGTTGGCTGAGAGTAAAACGCCAACCCCTTTGGCGATCTATATTCATGGCGGAGGATTTATTTCAGGAAACAAGGAAAAGGTAAGCCAGCAAGTCGTGATGCAACTTCTGGATGCAGGTATCTCCGTAGCCTCGATCAATTATCGCTACCTGAGCATCGAGACTCCCTTGCCCACTTCCCATCATGATGCCCGACGGGCCCTGCAGTTCATACGCTCCAAGGCTGAAGAGTGGAATATCGATAAATCAAGAGTTGCCGCCTTCGGTGGTTCGGCGGGCGCTCATATCTGCATGTGGCTGGCCTACTCGGACGACATGGCAAAACCCAAGCGCAAGGATCC
>JABGWZ010000196.1 GCA_018675995.1 Opitutia bacterium
ATTTATCGAGCTTGTGACATTTGTCCACTCTGCATTATTGAAAGCACCCGCTGCAACAGCACCATTTGCCTGCCAGAAATCTGTTCCATCCGTCACTACCGAACCCGCAGTGTAAGATGATGTAGTCGAGTGAGATTGAATCGCATCCCAATTAGCTGTGTTCGGAATGAAATAATTTTGGTTAGCTATGGCACCTTGATTAGTTGCATTACCAACCACTAAATTATCATTTCCTCCCCACCCATTTGCTGAAGAGTAAATTGTGTTATCAACTGGGCCATTATGTGCTGTTGCGCTGATGCCGCTATTAATTTTATAAGCTCTGCCTGATATAAAAACCTCGTTTGGTACATTATTTGCCCAACCTTCGTTTTCGATTGCTGAACTATGGCCATTAGTTATTGCGTCGTATGAATTCCAGTCTACTGCTGTCGCAGATGTCCTGTTCATGATTGATCGGAAAAAAGTACCGTCTGGAGCTTTTACGATATCCCCTGCTTTATAAGCATCTAATGCACCGGTACCGGAAAGATTCACTCCGCTATTAAATGCGTGATTACTCGAATCAACAGAATTGAAGTCGTCAACCTTACTTGTATCTAAGTCGATGAGCAGTTCATAGTAGCTATTGTTTTGGGAGACTTGGTCTCCTGCACTACTTTCTATTCCTGCCCACCCTGCGGAAGGGAGATTATTAGTTGCCTCGTAAACATATCCACTGGAGTAAACTTTATCTCCCGCTGAGTAACTGCTCGTTGTATTATAGACAGGGTCGTTATTAATTCGCTTGTAAAGAGACCCACCGAAAGAAGCATATTTCCTGCTATCCATGGTGGAATTTAAAAGTGGATCATTGTCTGCCAGCCAAGCTT
Source organism: Opitutia bacterium (assembly GCA_018675995.1). GTDB lineage: Bacteria > Verrucomicrobiota > Verrucomicrobiia > Opitutales > Seribacteraceae > Seribacter. The sequence continues at coordinate 873 of JABGWZ010000196.1, forward strand.
TTGCTCCGTCTCCAGTTCCAGTGGTAAAAATCGATACTCCACTATTAATCTCTACATCAGCATCCCGGTTCTCAGTCTGCATGTCCATAAGTCGGACAGCATGAAGGAAGTTAGATGTATCTGTAGGAGAACCAAGGATTGGCAGTTTTTGGTTTGCATGCGACGCAAGCTCACCGGTATCAAGGTAAAATTTGTCAGAAGTTGAATCGTATTCCAGGGTAATGTGCGATAAGTCACTTTCTGGGTTCACTCCATTTGTACCATTGAACGATGTGTTAACATCATTCATTATATCCTGAAGTGTGGTGCCAGCACTTGTGATGGAGAAAGTTCTGCCCGCAATAGTAAAAGTACCTGCAGATATTTTGGTCTGTATCGGGAGATCGATCAATCGATCATTTAAGTTTAATCCACCACTTAGTCTCGAAAATGTTCTATTCTCAGAAGACATTATGGTCTTAGTGGCTTTCGAGTGTACCTTAATGCCAAAGTCTCCTGTTATAGCACCAGCTTCAGCAGTCGCAGAAAATAAAGAGTTGGCACTTGGATCAACTGAAACTTTTCTTGCCTGGAAAAGATTTTCATCACTTAACGCATTAGCCGCACCCTTAAGAGTATCAAGCTGGCTCTTTAAAGTGCCGAGTTCGGAAACTTTATTATTATTCCCAACTTTCTCTCTCTCTAATCTCTTAACTGAGGTTCGTTCTAGCTCGATCAATTGGTCAACAATAGGTTGCCAGTCAAACCCTGACGCAAGCCCTGTTAATTTCATGTCCGAACCCATATTTAAAAAATCTTAGTCATTGAAAAAAGAAAAATTACAATAATCTAAGCAGATTTTGTGCCACCGCGTAGCAAAAGTAATACCTAAGGTGTTGCTTAATTGTCGACGACTTCTTTGCTCTTGGATTGCAGAGATTTGCTGAAAATATCTAAAAACCAGTGAGCACCCTCACTTATAGCCCAAAAATATTCTTTATTTTTTTGTACAATCTCCCAACTTTGATTTGGAGATGCAATGTCACGAATCTTTCTTTTGTAAATAACTAATTCACCTTTTGTCTTTCCTTCTACCAAGATACTCCATTCTGGCATATTTTCATCAATTACCTTGTTTATTTCCTGTCCTTCTTGAATTAATGGAGTAAATGCTTTATTTCCGGCATAATTAACATTTTGGAGTTTATCTGGGAGCATTTCAGTCTGTATTGCAGCAGAAAGGGATTTTTCAAGAATTCCCTCAATATTCTTAATAGCTGGGGCGAAAATCTCATTTGCGTCTACTGCATCGTCAGGTAATTTAAGCACTTCCTTTATTCTGGAGGCAAACTTAGAGCTATCTTCACTTGTAGAAATCCACTCTTTTGCATCTTCATAATCCATATAGGGCACACCATCTATTTTTACTCCTGTACGTGCCAGGTTCCTGTACTCCCTGCCCTGCCCCTTTTCTCTAATGAATTGCTCAAACGTTTTAAGGTATACAAAAAGCCTTTGTTCAACGTGAACAGATTCCTGCGTATTGCCAGGTAATCTTTGCCCTTTTGACCCATTGTAATAATGGGCACCTGAATCACTGTATGAGGAATCATCTGTGTAATATTTTCCATCATCCCGAACCGACATATCCTGCCCGATAAAAAGAACTTTTTTACATCCAAGTAGATGGGAAATATCCAATACGCACCCAGACACCGTACCCTGCTCCATAATTGGTGTACTTAGTCCTTGATTTGTTTTTGACTTCAAGTAATCAACGATCGGATTAAATGTACACCAAGATATGATTCGTCCTGGAAACTTCTTAATAATTTCATGGTAAGCACTGTGTGGGCATGCGAGTACGAGGTCGGAAACATCAACCCCATTAAATCCAGCTAAAGTTGGGGGCATCGGATCTGCAGTGACCACAAGATGTGGTTTTATTCCTGAGTTTACTAATTTTCGGAGCGGACTGTTGGTTGTTACAATTATCGCTTTATCCTGAGCAAACTTTAGGAATTCAATCGACTCATCCAGCGAAGGGCCGGCTCCAACCAAAATAAAAGGTACATCCTGAAATTCATTTTTCATAATCCCAATATCCGGTGCATAGGCCATATGCTTGAGATTAAGCAGGGTATTTTCCTGCAGGTTGATCGCTGTGCGTAAATTAACCTCCATTAAAGGACGGATAACCAAATACTGCCTTACCAACTCATTACGCATTTTATCATAATACGCCTCATCAACTGAATGCAGTGGCGAAAATACCAAACTATTAACTTCCTGAATTCGCGTAAGGGCGGCATTTTGAATATGTGCATAGTAAGGATCATCCAATTCCCCAACACTCAATAAAAATCTCTCGTGGTTGAGCAGTTCACTTAAATCAAACCGCGAAAGGGTTTCACGTAAAAGAGCAGGATCTTTCTCGGCAGCAAGAACATAAGTTCCCGAAGCGGATTCCTTCATGAAATACTCAAGATGTGATCCATCACCAAACCCGGTAATTGCATAAAGCGACTCGGGGGCAACCCGCAAGCTCTTTTGCCAACGTTTAATAAGATTGAATTTATTAAAAGATCCATAAGGGCAGTAACTGTGCTCCCCTCTTTGAACCATAAGGGTTTCCACTCCATCCTTACTTTCATAAAAATAAGAATCCGGCATTCGATTACCCACAGCGATAATTCTTTCCAAAACTACTGGGAATTTTTTCAGTAAAACAGCTTGGTTGGCAGCTAGTATTGGCATTAAGTCCCCACTTGTTCGGTTTGAATTTTCAGTTCCGGAATTATTTTGTCGTGAAATAATTTCAAGGCTCGCCTAAAAACAGGGATAAAGCGGATCGATAATTCATCCGATAATCCAGCAGGGTTAGCCTGTTCAAATGAATTAAGTATTCCGGTCAATGCTGTGTGCTGTTCTTTAACCAGTTCATCATAGTCTTCTTTCCATGTGGGAGCATATACCTGAGAATAGGGACCAAGGTTGTCCAGCAGGTCAGCAAATGGTTGCATCTTACTGACCAACTCATCCATTTTCTTAAAAACCTGTGACCA
>JABGWZ010000278.1 GCA_018675995.1 Opitutia bacterium
CAATTCCTCGGGTTAATCCATTAAGGATTAATTCAATATGTGTTAGGGCATAATGAATTTTATCCATATTTCTTTTAACCATCACATGCGGAAGGCCACTTGTTGATGAGAGTGTTTCGAGGTAATCTTGAGCAGATTGTAATTTACCATTCTCACCGAGAGGTAAATTACCATTTAAAAAAAGGTCACCTGCTTTTGAACTAATATCAATTAATTCCCGAGTTGTTAGTTTTTGTAATGCTTCGCGTGCCTTTTCAATATTCAATAAATCCCTTCTAATCACACCTGCATTTACTTGACTCATCGTAGCTTTAACAGAGCCATCACGATAATCCTTAACTTCGGATTCATTAAAACTACGGTATTCCTGACCGAGCCTCAAACAGGGTATATGTGGTACGTTCATAAATTAATAAACTCCTTCTACAATATTTTTTTCCATTGCTCCAAACGGGCGAACTTCGGCAACTCCATCCCATGGTGCTTCAGTCCAAGGCTTCCGCCTTAAAGCTTCATCTCGTTCAAGAAAACGAGGCATAAAGAACTCTTTTGTCAATGTTGTGAGTTCAACCCTCCCCCAAGTATCATAATCTACTGGTTGGTTAGTCTCAGAATTAATTACTCTAAGAACTGCCCTTGGTTGAGGTGCATAATAGGCAATTGAGTAATCATTTTCAGCACTAATTGGGTGGTGCCGAGCAAGCCCCATAAGGGTATTTCCATAGGTGGGTACAAATCCGATCTGTCCGCCTTCACAAACTTCTTCGACCAAAAAACGGGCGTACTGCTTATCCATGGTGGTTCCTCCACAAAAAACACCTTTAATGCCTGCTTTGACTAAATCTTTACGTTCTGCAAGAGCTTCAAGCAGCTTTGGCGTAGTGAACAAAGCACTTACGCTCCTGTGTTTTAAAATTGTCAGGGCTTGGTCAACCGCATGATCCATATAAGCTCTTGCTTGATCAAATTGCTTGCTCGCAATTAGTCTCTTAACCCAACGAGGATCCAAATCAACAAAGTAACATGAACATCCTCTCTCATTTGCGAGATGCTCAATAGCAAGTCGTAAACGCCGGGGTCCTGTTGGTCCAACCATCATCCAATAGTGATTACGAGGAAAATGTTCATCATTGAGAGTTTCGGAGAAGGCGGTGTAATCAATTCTAAAATCATCCCAACCTATACGCTGTTTTGGCATACCCGTCGTACCACCTGTTTCGAAAATATTGAACGGCTTGCCCTTGTATGGCTGTGGAACCCAAACTTCATTGGGTAAATCCCTAAGCCACTCGTCCTGAAAATGAGGAAACTTTTCGCATATATCTTGAAATGTTTTAACTTCTTCTAATGGATTCCAGTTTTGCTCATTTGCCCAATCCAGCCAAAATGTAGAACCTGAATCAGGCGAAAAATGCCACTTTATAATTTCAGCGACATGTTCATCAAGCTCAGTCGCTGCTTGTTTAGTTTGATCTTCAATAGTCATTATCTAATCAGTAAAAAAAGAAATGGTAATTTCACAATTTTTAGCCGGATGGGAAGAATTTTTGTAGAGTCTCTTTGGAAGGAGGCTTAGTAATAAGAGAAACAATAACCATTGCAACGACAGCAAATCCAAAGCAAACGGCAGCAGGGATAATTCCAGGACCTACAACCATTTCCCCTCCATAGCCTGAAAGATGAAAAAAGTACAGCCAGCTTGTAAGAGCCGCTAAAATACTCGCTACAGCACCCTCTTTCGTGGCCCGCTTCCAATACAACGCCGCAAAAACGACAGGGAAAAGTGCAGAAAATCCACTGAAGCACCATACTGCCAAGTCAAAAACATTTGCATCTTTTGCCATCATTGCGAGAACATATGTCAGTGCAACAATGACCACGATAAAGATTCGTGCTATTAAGATTATTTGCTTATCAGAATACTTTCCGGAACCTGCTCTGTGAACCACAATATCATTCGTAAACATTGTACCTAGACACAGAAACTGAGAATCTAGGGACGACATGATTGCTGCTAATACACCCGCAGTTAGTAATCCTGTCAAAACAGGGTCACCGACTAATAGCTTTAGCATCGCTGAAAGAACCGCGGGGGGAGGAATGCCCGGAGGCAAAACTCCAGAAGCCCAAGCCCCAACTAGTACACAAGGAACCCAAACCACCATAATACAAATAGGGTGTGCAATAACAGTTAATCGAAATGCACTCGCACTTTTCGCAGTAAGCCAGTGTTGAAATAAGTGAGGGAACATTCCAACACTCAAAGGGATAAAAAAATAAGAAACAAAAGTGATAAATGGTATTCCTAATTCTCTTTCAAATGAGGAAATGGCTCCTGTTTTTGGATTCTTTTTCTTAAACTCAACCGTTATAGGTGTTCTCGAAAAATGGGGTTGCCTGTCTGTCAGGTTTGAATTTTCTGAATGTAAAACTTTCCCAATTGGTTTTGGTGGCTCATTTTTTATTAATTGAGCAGTTTTTTGATCAAAAGCAAAATCCTGCACCACCATTCCATTATCTGTAATTCTTGCGGGTACTTTTCCTGCCTGCTCAAGTCCACCTAATCCATTAATGATATATATAAATGCTACCACTCCCATCAACATAAACACAATCGTTTGAAATGTATTCGCATAAGCCGCACCCCTAGATCCCCCCATGAATACATAGGTCAAAACCACCAAGGATACAACTAAACCAGTTAGCCAAGGTGGTATTCCACCCAACCATTGAGGAGCAGAAGGATTTGTAAATATCTCGGTAAATGCACCAGCTGTAACTGGCTCGATTGTTTTTCCGGCTCCAATAATTCCAATCAAAAGATAGGGCACTACCAACAAAACCAAAATTGGGAACAATAGGTAACCAATTCGGTCTGATTCAAATCGCGAACGAAAAAATTGAATTTGAGTTATGTAACCAAATTTCTTACCAAATGCCCAAAGCCTAATCCCAATTAAGAAGAAAATGCCCGCGTGAACCAAGCCACTTATTGACGCCATTAAACCATAAGTTCCAATTCCACGCTCAAACGATTTTCCAGTTGAACCTACCAGCGCAAACGCTGTCATAGTGGTGCCAAAAACACTCATGAGAAGCAAAAAGGGCCCAATGCTATGGCTGGCTACAAAGTAATCCTTACTAGTTCCTCGGAATAAGCGGCTGCTGATAAAACCAAGTCCTAAAAGTAAACATAGATAACAGAGGATGACATTAAGTGTAATCATCAACTCCCCTCTCCGCTTGTATTTTCTTCTGCAAATTGTTGCAATTTATGTGGCCATGCGTACTTAATTGCCAACCAACCTAGCAACGCACAACTCAATGAAAAAGCGGCATGATAAGCCAAGCCAATTGGTAAAAAGCCAAGAATTAGACTCGTATCATCCCACCACCAAAAATCTTGATGGAACATAAAAAGTAAAAGAAATAATACCCAAATAACTTTCCTATTCATTATCTCCTAAAATTATAGTTTTCTTATTTCCCGATAGCATACAGATGAGTTTGGGTTCCGATGTATAGAGTGCCATTAGAAACAACAGGGGAACTATATACAGGTGCACCCATATCAATGGTAGTTACCTTGGGCTTCTTTTTTCCATGGTCTAACAAAATCAAGTCACCATCTTCGTTACCTAGTAATAACTTACCACCAGCTATCAATGTGGATCCCCAGATACGGCTAAAAGAATCATGAGTCCAATAAACTTTTCCGCTTTTAGCATCAATGCAATGAATAATTCCTGCGTATTCAGCTAAGTAAACTAAATCATCTGCAATCGAAACGGTTGATATTGTCCGACCCACATCAGTATATTTCCAAATTACCTCGCCATTTTTAGCATTAATACAAGAAAGGCGCCCTACTCCATCTCCATGTTCAGGGTCTTGCCCAATCGCACAATATACTTTTTCGTCATACAATACTGGAGTTCCGATCAACTCACTGGGTCCAGGTGGAGTTGCGTAAGGAATCTTGTTTCCTTCTTTGTCTTTTCGATAGCTTGGTTCATTACAATCCACTTTCCATAGTGGGTTATATAAATCGTAACCATCTGCATCTTTCGTTGTCTTATTTAAATAGCCATAGCAAAAGCCGTCTGTGCCACCCCAAATAAGCATTTCCTGCTTTCCCACTTTGCCGTATGTTAAAGAAGACCAAGCAGCATGAAGTGCATTCTGACTCGCTCCAGAGCCATCTTCGCCCACGAGATCTCCGGAATTTTTATCCAAAGCGACCCAACTGGGAGATAATGGGCTTGGGATATTTGTATGAGACCAATCAACTCCATTAGAAGTTGCCACATATACATTTTCACCAACAATTACTGGAGACGAGCTCGTTACATTGTGAGGAAAAACTCCTAACTCATCTCGCATATCATACATCCAAAGAATATCTGCATCAAGCTTGGGGTTTAACTCATCTTTTAAACCCTTTGGCCTTACATAGGATGCCTCGTCCTTAAATGGACCATCATTTCCATCTGACAAGCCATTGATATCCAAGCATACCACCTCACACCTATTCGTCACCACATAAACTTTATCCCCTTCAATCGCGGCAGAAGAACAAATGCCAATGTATTCCCAGTCGCTTACTTTCCCTGCCCCTAACTTAGGTATAACAAGTTGCCACTTAAGTTCGCCGGTTTTTTCATCTAAACACATAACCACGCCACGGTCCCCAATTTTGCCTGAGTCGCGCGGAGATTCATTATTGGTGCCAACAAAAACATAGCCATTCCCAATCGTTACATTTCCGTATGCTTGAGAACCTAGTTTTGCGACCCATTTAATGTTCTTGGTTGTTTTCATATCAACAACTTCGTCATCATTCATTTCTCCAGGATTAAAATCTAAGATTAAATTTTTTTCGTCAGAGACCATATTGCGGGTTCCATCTTTCCCCCACATTGGCCAATCTGCTCCAAATGATGGTTTTAAATTCAGAACCAGAACAGAACCGAGTAATATTTGTTTTATAAGAGAATATGTTTTCATGAGTAGGTAAATCTTAATTGTTGTAGCTAATTAATAAATTATCAAAGTAGACCTTCTTTTTGCTTTGAGGGGACATTGCATACACCCCCGGAGCACCATGTAAATGAGGATTTATGTGAGAAGCCTCAAGGGTCCAATCACTGGGCTCTGCTTCACCTTTTAACCAAGCTTTCGCCCGAATCATTCCTGTACCGCCTTTTAGAATATCGACCCGTGTTTTTAAATGGTACCAAGTATTAGTTTTAAATGAAAATGGAACAGAATGCCTAAATCTATCATAATTGGATACAACTTCTAGTTTCTGACTATTGCCAATAAGAGCAAAAATATACCTCTGATTAATTAAACCAATATTAGATTTTATTCTTCGGTCCCCATCGGTCATTACCTCAGCCTGTGCGGTATAGTTTGCCATATCTTTATGTCCAACAAAATTGATTGCTCTTTGGAATAAGACCCTATCAAGAGTATTTCCCGCAACCATATTCCCGTTTAAATTTTGGATTTGCCAACGCATTCTTGCTCCTAGCCACGAAAGTGGTGCATAGGAAAATGAAATTTGGTCAGAACTTTTTTGTGATAAGGTAAACCCTGTTTCGAAATTTTCGCTATAAGGTAAATCCTGCAAAACTCTTCCTCTTGTAATGCCAAACAATTTGCCATTACTGACCCGCAATGCACCAGCAGAAAGCTTGGCATCTTTACTTGCAACTAAAACTCCATTGGAAGTAATTTCTGCATCTACGACGGATTGAACTTTTGCGGTTGGGGGAATCCACTTTTCCCAAGTTAAGCCTTCTTTGACTTCTTCTATTCTTTTACCATTTTTATTAAGCGAATAGACCGTAAAAGGTAATGCACTGCCCGATTTGATCGAAAACTCAGCTGGGACAACTTGGAGAGAAAAGGGAACCTTAGATGAAAAATTCTGATCTTTTTTATGGGAAATAAAAGCTGGTGCAGTTTTACTAGTACCAAAGCAATAGAGCTTTTTCTTCGATTGGACAAACACTCTACCATGCGCAACAGATGGAGCCGACAAGCAGGAACCTTCCAACTGCATTTGGCTTAAAATCTCAGCTTCATTGCCTCTGTCTTTAACAACGGAAACTCTACCATCGAACATAGGAACATAAAGCTTGCCATCGGCCCAAGTCGGAGAAGCATGAACTTGATCGGGTGCAAGCTTCAAAGTCCAAATCTCTTCTCCTGAATCTGCTGCAAGGCAAACTAATTCCCCTCTTTTAATAGTAACATAAAGACGACCATCTCGATACACAGGGGAACTTGTAAAAGCTTCAATGGAGTTATTCCTCCAAACCTCCGAATCTTTATTTAAAACAATAAGATCTTCATTCAAGGAAGGTAGGTTTTTAGGTTTTTTAATCGCAACCATCCTACCGATATTGGAAGAATCAATATTTTCTTTCCCGTGAACAGCGATAACATAATCTTCATGTATGACTACGCCAGAATTTACCCCCCCATAAGACATTTGAAATCGCCATAAGGCCTGACCTGTTCGAGCATCGATACAAACAATATGCCCGCAACCTGTACCACTGTAAAAAACCCTGCGTCCGCCAGGCAAGTCCTCAAATGTTAAAGGTGAAAAAGAACTATCTTTAGGAGTGATTCCGGGTGTCGATGACCAAACCAAGTCTCCTGATTTCTTATCAAATGCATAAAAACGGTCTCGAGCAGGACCCTGCTTGCCCCAATTGGCAGTTATGGCATGAATAATTACTAAGTCCCCATCGACACAAGGGCCCCCGGTTCGGCCATTCGGAAAAGTCAACCGAGCAAATTCTTCCATCAAGGACCTTTCCCATAACTTATTTCCATCCGAATCATACCCAATGAGTAAACCAGGGCTGGTTTGAAAGTAAACATTGCCAGTGGCACTATCTATACATGCGGCACCCACACCATATCTGTTATAAACAATGTCACTTATGAAATCGCTGTGCAACCGCTCCCACAAGACTTCTCCGGAAGATGCATCAAAGCAAACCAATGCCTCCTGCAATTCATTTCCAACCCCATAATAGCCAAACTGATATGCCTTTCCTCCGGCGACCACTGGCACACCTCCTCCTTGAATTGCATACTCCCAAAGAAGTGAATTTGCCGATAATGAATCAGGGAGGTTGGATTGAGCAGAAACGCCTCCTCCTGTTGGCCCCCTCCAAAATAGCCAGTCTTTATTGACCTGATTGGGTGTCATTTCTTTTTCAACCAAAGATAAACTGTCCTTTTTGATCTGTGTTGAGCAGTTTGTTAAAAGAACAGTTAGTAAACATAGGAGGTATGTTTTGTAATTCATTTTTCGTAACATGGTTTTATTGATTTGTCTTAAGATTAGTACTTGTGTGTACTATGTTGTCAATGATTGAAAGTAGATTTGTGTATATAAAATTTCCACGGTTAACCTCCATTTAATGTACTCTAAAAATTTACCGCCGTTATTGAGAGAATGTTGGAACAGATTAAACTGCGTCTTTATGGAACGGGTCAAAGAGGTCGGATTAACCCCTGACCAATTTACTGTACTTCGATGGACACATAGCGTTCCCAGAAACACTTTGTCTCAGTCGAAACTCTCAAAACTAATGTCGACAGACCAAAATAATATATCAGCGTTAGTCAAAAGGATGGAAAACTTGAATTTACTCGATCGGAAAATTTCAATGCATGACAAGCGTAGCAAAACCATCAATTTCACCGATCTGGGAAACCTCAAATACACTAAAGCAAAATGTATTGCTGATAGTTTAGAAAGGGAAATATTGGATGAAATGGTACTCTCCGAAAGAAAAATATTTTTTAGAACTTTAAGTAAATTATCAGAAAATATTAAAGGTAAATTAAATTAACTAGATCTAATTTTGAGAACCCATTGCAAGGCAAACCCAATTTCCTTTTGCACTTCTACAATGCATTCTACCTTTAACATAAGTAGGTGGAATCCAATTACTTTTACCAGATAACACTTGAACCTGAAATAATTCTTCAAATTTATTGGGATTTGCATGAACTAAAGATAGTTGCCCTTCGTCACTCATAATAACCAAAGTATCGCGTACCAAAATAACCGTTCCCAAGCCAAAACCTTTCTGAGACCACATCTCTTTTCCACTTCGAAGGTCTAAGCAGAATAACTTTGATTGGTCCGACCTAGAACCAGCCTGTCCGTGAATACCATAAGCAAAATTATCTATTCTTACGAAGCTCGCCATTTGGCAAGAAAATGAGTCGGACTCCCATAAGGAAACGGGCTTACGGCGATTAAAATCAATAAGTGCTGCTCCTTTCCCATAGGCAGATGAGATAAAGACTTTATTTTCCACTGCCATAGGTTGTGCCGCATTGATTCCATATCTTGTGGTATGTTGATACTTTTTAATTACACTTCCGTCTTCAAGATTATGAAGTACAAGTCCGAACTGGTTAAAAACTAAAACTTCTCCCAACTCTTCTCCATAAAGCATTGGTGAAGCATATCCAGCTTCACTTTCCCCACTTTTCCAAATCAAATCGCCATTTTTTGCATTCAAGCAAACCAAAGAGCCACCAGGTGAACCCGTTTCTAAAATTAATTTGTTATTAACAAGCAAAGGTGACCCGGAATACCCCCATGTAGGCTTTTTACCATCAAAATCAGTTAGAAGATTTTTCGTCCACTTTATATTACCTGTGTATGCATCCAGAGCATACAAATCTCCTTCATGACTACATAGAAAGACCATTTTATTTGCAATAGCAGGAGTGCTGCGGCTTCCACCGTCAAAGTATTTTGGATCTTTCTTACAAGGATAGGTGTGCTTCCAGATAATGTTACCGCTTTCAGCATTAACGCAATAAAGTGTATTTCTGCTATTTTTATTTCCTTGCGTGTAAACAAGCCCATCTGACTCAACAATCGAAGAGTAACCTAAACCAACATCCAATTCCCAAATAACTTTTGGTTCATCATTTTCCCAACTAACCCTTAGACCCTTCTCATTGGAAACTTGATTTCTATGCGGACCTCCGTAATTGGGCCATTCACTAAAAAGGAAGCTGGCACTTGAAACATTTAAGAAAAAAAAAGCTATAAAAACTCTCGTCATGATCTTATTCTTGAAGTTGCCTATGGATAAGCAAGCTTTTACAAAAGCGACTTATTGGATCAAAGCGGGCCAGCTAATACATTACCATCAATCAATAAATTGATAGATAAGCCATCAGCATAATGACTTTCCAGGTTAGGTAACAAAGAATTTGAACCTTCCATTTGAGCAGTCACAGAAACAACAACGAAATCCGTGCCCTCTGGTAGAGAAAATTCTGACCTCAATTCCTCCCAAGTACTTGGATTTATATCGCTTTCCAAGGAACTTGTTTGATGCCCAATAGTTAAATTTTCATTTGGGCTACTAGACTTAACCGCATGCAAGGTCAAAGAGAACTCGGTTTCGTCGCCATACATGTTTGCTTCTTTGTTAAAAAACACGCTCGTTTGTAAAAAAGCATTATCAACGAGTGGCTGTTTAGAATTAAATTCCCGAAAATCAAGGATTTGAATTGTTTCTGAAACTTCAGCCATTTGAACATTCTCATTCACTTCCAACGAAGAAAATCGAATCATTTTATCTCCAGTTTTTGGAAGAATTCCATTTTCAGAAGGAACAGATAAGTGATTTACCCTTTTCCAAGATACTATGTCTGAATAATACTCTACTTCACCACCATCACCATAATGACGGTTATTCTTTAGTATTTCCAATCCATATAAAACATCATTAAATGCCTTTTGAGCACTTCCTACAGGAGCTTTTCTAACAAAATCATACTGAGCCGTATTGATCAATGGGCTATGCTCGCTAGAAGAACTTGAAACAACTAGATATTGATCTGTAGATAATAAGTTTTTTGGATAAAAACTGCTCTGTAAATCTGTGGTTGAATTATTTTGGTACTGATGGATAAACCAAACCCCAAACATAGCCACAATTGCTGCGGCAATAGAAGAAACAACAGGAAAGGAAAAAATCTTAGAACTATTATTGTAATTACTTAAATTACCATCTGCCGCTGAAGCCTCCCAGTGTAAAAGGGCTTCCTGCCTGGTTATTGATACATAACGCTTCCGAGCTTCCTTATCGTCTTGAAGTAAAACAGACAAATGCTGAACATCTTTTTCAGTGTGAATTCCGTCTAAAATTTTAAATGTTAATCTATCTAACTTACTGAATTTTGCAGATTTATAATACATAGGATATAATGAGGTATACCTGTATTAGCAGTTAGGAGTATTTTCTTACATAAAAAGTTTAGTTTTTTTTGATAAACCAACCCTAAAGCTCAAGTTCAGCTTCTAAATTTGGCATCTTATTTTTTACACAATTGATTAAATTTATCCGAATTCGATGAAGGGTGGCAGATACTGAACCCATTGGCCTTTTAAGCTTTTTACTGATCTCTAATAAACTTTTATCTTCTCTAAATCTTAATTGTGCTATGGGCTTCATATGATTTGGTAATAATCCATAGCAAATTTGCAGCGCTTTACGCGACAAATCTAGGTCTTTTAAATCAAGGGTTTCTTCGGCTAGATTTTCTATTAAATCCGGACTAAAAAATAACTTACTTCTTTTAAATTTTGATATGTGCCCCATGACCTGATATCGAGCTATATTAAATGCCCATCCCTGAAAGTGCCCATCTGGATCATACTCGTTTGCTTTACGGCACAAAATAAGGTTGGTCTCTTGTAAAACATCTTCTGCCTCAGTTCTGTTAGGAAGAAGTGTCAAAATATAGGCATAAAGAGGTTTTTGCAAAGCAGTTAGCTTTTGCGAAAAATCAAATGGTACAAGGTTGTCTTCCAAAATTATATTGAAAACGAACTGAATTTTTTGTCAATCATATGAAATTTTGTTA
>JABGWZ010000038.1 GCA_018675995.1 Opitutia bacterium
CCCATTCTTTGAAGGTGTAGAGAGGATTCGCAACAGCTGTAATGAGAAGGTATTCTCCATGTTGTACTTTAAGGTTATAGCTTCCTACTACTTTTCTTCCCTGTATGAATAAATGACCGCCTGCAAGTGGAGATACAAAGAAATCAATATTGTAGGATTTAATTCGAAAGACCGCTTTTACATTTAGTTCTTTTGTCAATTTTGGTACGGTTGCGATTCTTGAAGTAGAAAATATAATCTCATTTTCATCCTTCCAATGAAGAAATTCGAAGCCATCATATGGAAAGGCACTAATCGTAGGGTTTGTACCTATCCTGTAGGTGCTAGCAATATTAACATACCCCCCATCAGTGGTGGGAAGTAGTTCTCCGTTCATTGAAAGTGTATTTGTTGTTGCCTGTGCTTTAACAGTAGACTCTGCGAAGTAGGCATAGATAGAAAGCCCTTTTTGCATGATGATTGATGTTTGGGAACTGTTGACATTGGATACACTGCCATTCCAGTATGAAAATTGATAACCCGGATTAGGTATAGCGCTTAAGTTTACGGTACTATTGTTTAAAAAAGTTAAATCCGAATTTTGAGTAACTACATTGCCACTACCTTCGGGGAAAATAATGATTTCCAGAGGGAAGGGAAGAGGTTCGTATACCGCGGTAAGCACAAGAGTAGATAAACCGTTGTAATTAACTTCTGTATCTGTGGAGATTTCGTTATTAATTTCCCATCGTACAAATGAATAACCAGCTTTTGGACTCGGAGTAAATTGGTGGGGGATTCCATATGGTAATGAATTTTGGGTTACTGCATTAAAGTAATTACCGTTAGAAAGAATATCCCCTGAATTTTGAGGGCTAACCGCCATTGACACAATTGATGATTTTTCTCTAAAAACTCCATATACAGTTTCTGTCTTTGTAACCGCGTGAGAAAGGTTTAGGTTATTAGAAATAATATCACCAACATCATTTTTCCAATGCAAGAATTCAAAGCGATTAGTTGGTGCAGCGATTAGCGAAAGAACGGTATTAAAAGTACTGGGTACCCCATCTGTTAAAGAACCAAAACTCTCATCAAAGACTTCCGTTTCTTGTCCTTTGTAGTTTTGAATGCTTGGTACCACATTTAAATCATAAATTATATTATTGTAGTTTGCTTTTAGATCCGTATTTCCTGCGATTGTAAGATCTAGCTTAGGAGCGCTCGAGCTACTTGCCCCCGACCAATAAGCGAATTTGTAGTGTTCGATTGGTAATGCTTCAACACTAACCACTTGTCCGAAGTTGTACGGAGCAGATTGGGATATCAATATCGAATTATTATGATCTAGATTTGATGTGGTTTTCAGGGAGTAGTTTATCGCTTCAAATGTTGCTCTGACATTGAGGTCTTGTTTGAGAGTTATTGAAAGTGTTTCATCCTTTGACAGACTGTTTTCAACACCTTGCCAAAAGGAGAATTGAAAGTGATCATTGGGCACTGCAGATACATCAATTTCTGTGCCGTCTTCAAATATACCATTAGGCTCATTTGATAAAGTTCCACCAATTGTAGAAGAAAAATTAACATTGTATTTCTTTTTGACGAATGAGGGACTGATCAAAATATCCGAAGTAGCTAAAAATGTATTTTCGGAAAGTGTTGAATTCGCAATGATCGCATCTTCAGAAAAACTTACTACTTTTACTACACCACCCATTCCTTGGTATGATTTTGAATGATAATAAATTGTGGAAGGGCAATCGTCCGCAATTTGAAAAGAAACGGACGAATCAGACAACTTTGTTCTTACCAGTAGATCAGATAGGTCACCATTGCCATCTGAACTTGAGATTGGCGAACTGGATAGATAGAAATCATCAATGTTAGCATCTGGGAAATTAAACGTGTACGAAAAGCCTTTAAACAAATTAAGGATCGGTCTCTCTTGGTTATTTAAAAAATATGTACTGTGAGTGGTTGAACTGGATGATGAGTTAATTGTTACATTGTAATCGAACGATTTTATTATGTTCCATTTTGAGAAGTTCATATTTTCATCGGGGATTGCCTCAATCGAAACCAATTGTCCATACTCAACATTTTTTTCGTTGAACGATGTTGTGCCTCCACTTTCAGGTATAATCTGAACTTTTACAGGGGATGTAGAAAAATGGGCGTTAACCGTTGAATCGCTTGATAAAAGAAATTCAGAGGAGACTTCGAATGGATTGCTGATAGAAAATGAACCTGAATTTTCAGACCAGTGGGAAAACTTCCAGCCCGGTTTCACGGATGCAATTAGAGTCCTGCGTGTTGACTGTAAGTTCGCATCCCAAGTTTCCTTTCCCAAATCATCAAAAATATGCCCCCCATCTGATGTTTTAATAACAGTTAAGGTATGCATCGAGAAGGGGATAGGAGAGAATACTCCCTTGACTGTTAATGGGCTATCGATGGTGAGGGTCAAGGGGTTTTCTGAGCTTGTAGCAGAAATACCAGAGGAAGTAGTCCACTCCCAATATGAAAGTCGGTACCCATTAAGTGAATTCGAGTCAGGGTTATTAGGAGTCGCAGAGAATGTTACATCGGTTCCTGTTAGAAAAGTACCGCCTCCACTTACTGTTCCTCCTCCCTCTGTTGTAGTAGTAATTACATTTTCCTGCGGAATGAAATTAGGCTTGTAAACTAAGTGCGTGCTAGGCATTTGCATGGAAAATTTTGAAGAATTTTCATCCATTAAATAACCTACGTTTCCTTCCCAATGGGAAAAAAGATAACCCTTGTTGGGAAGCGCTTCGATAGTAATGTTGCTTTCAAACAGGTAAGTTCCTGAACCGCTGGTCAGTCCATGCGGAGTAGTTTGAAAGCTAACATTATATGAGTTTTTAGAAAAAACAGAGGTTAGGTTTAGTGGTTCTGTAACCAAAAGACTGAGTGGGTTGTTATTTTTTTGGTTCTCTGGAACACCTACCCAATTAGTAAAACTCCATCCACTACTGGGAGTGGGCAAGAAATTAATCGATTGCTCATAGGGGTGGGAAGATGAAAATGAGGAGTTCAAATCATTGACTGCTCCTTGCCCTTGAATCAAGACATCGATTACAAAATTTTGCCTTTCAAATGAAGCGGTGAAATTTAAATCTTGAGGCTGGGTAGAAAGATTTATTTGTGCGGGGTTGAGTAATGAAGAACCAATATATTGAGTATCCCCGTTCCAAGCCAAGAAATTCCAGCCTGTGCTTGGAGTCGCTGAGATGATTGGTGGATTTAAGATTGTGAAATCTCCACTGCCAGAAACGCTGCCTCCAAGAGATGTATTTACATGTACTTGGTAATCAATTGTTTCAAAACTTGCAGATAATGACACCGCCTCCACAAGGTTAAGCGAGTTATTAGACTCAGTGATTGATGCGCTAAGTGCGTCAATACCAACTTGGTCAGTCGTCCAACTGACGAATCGGTAGCCAGGTAGTGGATTTGCAGAGATATTGTAAGTTTGAAAATGGAACCAAGGTCCTGTGGGAGAGTCTAATGTAATAGTACCGCCAACGGTCTGTGTAATCTGTACATTGTAGTCTTTTGGTTCA
>JABGWZ010000037.1 GCA_018675995.1 Opitutia bacterium
CCATATGCTCACCGTGCACTCCGAGGTATAAATGCAATAGCAAGTGGTTTAGTATCAGGAGTATTTATAGGAATTTTAATAGACGCAAGTTGGAGTCCACTAGAAATAGCCTGTTTTATTATTTCACTTGGCTTGTTAATCTCGCGTAAAGTACCTGCTCCTTTTATCGTTGTTATTACCGGATTCGTATATGTGATATTCCCAATTTTAGTTTAATATCATTGTCGCTGGTACCCTCTAATTAATTTTTGTAATTTCATTGTTTAAGCACAAACTAAGATTTAAAGATTTGTCATGTAGAATAAAATGAAACTTTTTGACCCCAGCCAGATTAAAACATTCAGAACTCCGAAATACACAGGGATTACTTTATCTTTGCTATCTATGTTTGTTTTAACTTCGATGATGGTCGTGTGGGATAAAGTATATCATAAGGAGGAACCACTTCGTTTTTTGAATATACTTTGTGAAGTTTCACTGGAACAACCTTTAATAGAAGCAGCTGAAAAATTTAGGGCTGAATACAATATAAAAATAAACCTAGATTTTTTTAAAGATAATATAGGGAGTGATAACGGAGAAATCCTACAAAAAAATAAAGCATACCACATCATTATTTCATCCGAACAGTCCATTAGTGAAAAAGTCCTAAATTTAAACCGAGTAATAGGTTCGGTTCCCCTTGCGAAAAAAAAACTTGTTTTTGCAACCCTACCTGACTCTAACATAACCATTAGTAAATTAGCTGATATTTATGATCAGAATATTTCACTTGGGTATTTCGATCTCGAGTTTTCATCGGGCAAAAGCATTAAGGAACTGGTAAATTTTGATATGATATTATTCAAATCCGAGTCCGAACTCCTCAATAATATCTTAAAAACAAAAAGTATTACCGGAGGGATTTTGTCTTATCAGGCGGCACAACAAAACGGCTTAAAGATCACAATGGTAGATGAGCTAGAAAAAGAAGCTTCTTTGCTATCCTCGTACATCCTCAAAACTTCAGAAGAGCCCAAGTTGAGTTTTCAGTTCGCTCGATTTCTCAACGCACCTGATACTGGACAGCAGTACTTTATAAAAAATAATAGATTTGTGGTAAGCGGTGACAAATGGAACCCAAACCCTTCACTCTCTGTATATTGTGAAGATATTTATAATGATTTTATTGATTCATTCATGAATGATTTTAAAACCAAGGAAGGGATTCAATTAGATTTATTACTTCCCGATCAAAAACAATTATTGGACACACTCATCTCAATTTCTCAAAGTCAAGTTCAGCACCTCATACCCGACTTGTTAATTGTTTCTCCGAATACTGAGAAACTTATTTCACCAAACTTCATTCGATTGACTGGTAATGAATCAAACATGTCAGGAAATGAGCCTATTTTTTTAGTTTATCATCAATCTGAAAATCAGTCGCTTTCGAAACGAGTTCGTAAGCAAAGTTTAAACAAATTTCATCAACCAGCTTTTTAACGGTTTGAAGTTTTCACATTTAGGGATTTCTAGAAATAATGATTCATAAATCTTTATTATTAGTTTTTGTTTTTGCTCACTTTACACGCATTTATTGCGATATTGTTGAAAATTCATTTACCCACCTGTCTCCCAAAAATGAAAATGACCTTCTTACTATCCAACACCGCCTACAATTGCTTTTACCGGAAGCCAAAAAGTCATTGGTGGCTATCGAAGCTGGTGATGGTGCAGGTAGTGGTGTAATTATTTCTGAAGACGGCTTAGTGCTCACTGCGGCTCATGTCATTGGCAAGACTGGGAAAAAAATGCATGTACGTCTACCAAATGGAAAGAGGGTACCTGCTGTTAGTCTAGGTGGATCAGAAATATCAGATGCCGGTATGCTAAAAATTACCCGCAAAGGGAAATGGCCATTCGCACCAATTGCATCCATGGATAAGTCCAAGGTGAGCGACTGGTGTTTTGCTATTGGACACCCGGGCGGCTACGATAAAAATAGAGGGGTTGTTGTTCGACTTGGGAGAGTTATTGGAAAAACTGATGAAACACTTCAATCAGATAGTAGGCTACTAGGAGGGGACTCTGGTGGGCCGTTATTTAATTTCGACGGCGAGATAATCGCCATACATAGCAGAATATCTGAAAAATCTGATCAAAACTTTCATGTTCCCATCGAATGCTTTCATACAAACTGGGAGTTTTATCGAACCGGAGAAATACTTACATTCAATAAATTAGTTGGTATGGGATTCCTCGGTGTTGGATGTGAAAAAACCGATGCTGGATTAAATGTTCTTAATGTGATTAATGGGAGTGCCGCAGATCGTATAGGTCTTATTAAAAATGATCTTCTCTTATCAGTAGACGGTGAGAAACTAGATTCAGTAGAAGAATTAACAATCTTGATTTCAAAAAAACAACCTGATGAAAGCATATTATTAGAATTCCAAAGAGATGGAAATACGCTTTCCGAAAAAGTGACTCTTGGGGCAAGGCCAACACAAGAAAATAAATGAGAGCGAAATCGATCTTTTTCTTATTTTTATCATTTTGTTGCCAATGTTTTTCGGATGTCGATTCAAACGGAACAAAAGTCCTATCATCCGATCAAAGAATCAACGGCATTGATATTCAAAATGCTTTTGGTGCCACGAAGGAGACCGCTATTAAAAGGACTGTTCGCTTACTAAGAAATAATAAGCTCATCGCACTCGGTGGAATTGTAAGCCCGGAAGGATATGTTT
The DNA here is from genome assembly GCA_018675995.1 of Opitutia bacterium. Lineage (GTDB taxonomy): Bacteria > Verrucomicrobiota > Verrucomicrobiia > Opitutales > Seribacteraceae > Seribacter. The sequence continues at coordinate 2,733 of JABGWZ010000037.1, forward strand.
TAACCAAAGCAAGTTCATGTGTTGGGGCAAGAGTTGCAGAAACCCATGAAGGCGAAAAATATGATCTCAAAATCAAAAAAAGGTACGAAGAGTCAGACCTCGCTTTGTATAAAATGATTTCTGAAGGAAAAACATTTCCATACATCGAATGGGAGCTGGAAAACAATGCGAGTGAAGGAAGTTGGGTCATTGCCGCTCATTCAAAACTCAGTGAAATCAGGATTGGAGTAAAAAGCGGAAATGACCGAGCGATTGGAAGAGAAGGTGGAGTAATGGGTGTACTTTTAACCAATGACACAAGCAGTGCGAAAGGTGTTAAAATCTCCGAAGTAGTACCTCAAGCGGCTGGGTACAGGGCAGGTTTAAAAGCTGGGGATATTATTACCCACGCAGACGATAGAAGAGTCAAAAACCAGGATGCCCTAATAAAAATTATCAGCAATAAAGATCCTGGAGATGTTATGCGTATTACTTTGAATCGTGATGATAAAATACAAAAATTTCTTGTTACCCTCGGTCATAGATCCGTCACATTTGACCTGTTTAACCGAAATTTGCAAATGAGTGGGTCTGTTTCCAAACGTAAAGATAACTTTCCGATCATATTACAGCATGACATTCCATTACCCAAAGAGTCAATGGGAGGCCCCCTTTTTAATATTTATGGAAAGTGTCTTGGAATAAATATCGCACGGGTGGATCGAGTTACTGTATTTGTAATTCCTGCATCAATTGCTATCGAATGCATGCCTTAAAATATATTGATGATTAATTTTTACCTCAGAGGTAAACCTATAACTACCCTAAAACCTATTTCATAACTTTCTTTATAGGCATCAAATTTTTCACGTGCTGCTGCACGGCAATCTGATGCGGAGGAGAGAAAACCTCCACCTTTTACTACCCTGTAACGCCCGTATAATCCACCTATCGGGTCTGTTAGAATAGCGATTTCTCGCTCTTCCTGAGACATGTGAGCCAACGCATTCGTTCCAAACCCTTTTTCATAAACATCGTAACACCACTCCTTGGCATTTCCATGCATATGGTATATGTCCCATCTATTTTTGGAAAATTGAGGAAATGAATAATTGTTTATATTATTCGACATAAGTTTCGGTTTACCATGCGTTATGTTAAAGTTAACATCGTTAGCAGATATTGAATTCATGAATTTTTTTTCTTTCGACCTGTCTTCCATTGCGTCGCCAGTATCTTCTTCGAGTAATTTGAAGCCATGAACTCCCTTAGTATTCCCCGCTCTACAAGCATACTCCCACTCTGCTTCCGTTGGTAAACGACAAACCAAATGGGGGGGAATTAAGTCAATCTTTCTTAATTCTTTGGTCATAGTTTTACAATATAACATAGACAAAGTATGGGTAATACTGGTCTTAGGGTATTTTGCCAATTTGGGGTCATATTTGACATTCATAATAAAACCCCACTCCTCGTTAGAAACTTCAAACTTTCCAATAAAAAAATCTTCACTTATTTTTACTCTACTTTGATTCTCATCTCTTTCATTTGGCCCTCGGAACCTGACCTCACTGTCTGGTGAACCCATCGTGAACTCTCCCCCTTCAATTAAAACAAACCCAATACCTTCAATTTTCTTTTTTTGCTCTAGATTTAATGACTTTAATTGTTCTGTTATTCGATAAAGATGGGGTAATTCCAAGTCACTTGAGGGGACTTGCTCTTCATCACTGCAGGAAATGAGAAAAAAAGTTATCCATATGAAACTTATAATGCTTAATTTTTTCAGCAAAGCATTCATTTTGATTCGTTTTGAACCATCGGAAGTTTTATGAAAAAAGTCGTTCCTTTAGTCTCTTCAGTTTCAAACCAAATTTGACCGCCATGAGATTTAGTTATCACATTATGTGCAATAGCCAATCCCTGTCCTGTTCCTACACCCACCTCTTTAGTTGTAAAAAAGGGTTCAAAAATTCGATTGCTCACTTTATCAGGAATGCCACCCCCGTTATCTTTAATAGCTATAATGGCACATCCTGCATCTTTATAATGTTTAGTTGAAATTAACAGATTTCCTTTTTGCCCATTTGAAAAATGATCGCGAATAGCATGGGCACCATTAACCACAAGATTAAGAACTACCTGATTAATTTCACCAATATTACAGGGCACAAATGGTAAACTCTCATCTAATGCTAAGTTTAATTCAGCGTGATATTTCCATTCATTGGTTGCCACTACAACAGTTGAACGAATAGCTTGGTTAAGGTCACTTGGTTTTTTGGCTGATTGTGCATCCTTATATGCAAAATTCTTCATCGATTTGACAATTGTTGTAATTCTATTGATACCTTCGCTAGCTTGGTCAACAGCATCAGGTGCATTCTCTGCTAAAAACTGTAATTCCTTCAAGTCTGGAGCGGATTCAGACCCCCTTAATTTGGCAATAAATCCACTTACCGCTTCTTTAAGAAATAAAATATTGTCATTCGCAAATTGAGATGGAGAATTTATTTCATGTGCAATTCCCGAAGCTAGTTGCCCAACAGCTTCCATTTTTTGTGCGTGCACAAGTTGTGTCTCTAATTCTTTTCTTTGTATAATCTCGGTTTCAAGATGCTTTGTTTTAGCGAGTAGTTGCTCTGTTCTTGCTTGAACGGTTTCCTCCAAACCAATGACCAATCCCTGTAATCGTCTTGTTAAAGAACGAATTTCATACGGTCCTGACTCTCGTAACTTAAATGGTTTATTGTATTCAATTGAATTTTTTGCAGCTAATTCTAATTTATGAATTGGACTTGCAAAAGTTTTATATGTGGTAAAGCCAACATAAACTACGATGCAAAAGTATCCGACCGCAATTAAAACTAAAAACCAACGAATTAAATTTGTATCTTCTTCGAGTTCATTTTTTTGATTTTCAAAATTTGATTTTATTTCATTTTGAATGATTGAAATTGCACTATCGAATTTTTCTAAAAAAAAACTAATGTTTTCCAGATTCTCATCTAAAGATTTTTCTGCAGACTGTAACTTGTTTTTATTTTCTGAATAATAATTCTGATAATTCTTACTGTATTTTTCTTTATCACTTAAAAACAACTGTGCACTTTGTAATAGGTTAACATTAACGAAGGAATTCTTTTCAAACTCATTTTTTATCCTATTTGCCAGACCATACCCGGATGTATACTTTTTACTTTCAATAGAAAGTTGATTCCAATTATAAATACTTCGTTCGAATAATTCGACTTGTTCGGCAAGTAATCCGTTTACTATATCATTAGTCAAATTCGAGTTATCAAAAAATTCTAATTTAGCTAATTTATTTCTAAAGTCTTCATCACTTGAAAAGGCATTGATGAATCTATTATAGGACTCTTTGATTAAAACAATGTGATCATCAGTTGAATCATAAATATCATTTTTACTAACACCCATAATATTTATATACTCAGTAACAGATGTTGAAAACCTGTTTGCTAAAAAGAATATGCCTTGGTTCAAGAGGTTTGCTGTAGCGGAATCCATGCTTTCTCTGTTTTCCCGATAACTACTGTAAGCATATAATCCAAGTATTCCCAAAATTATAGAACCTCCAAAGGTTACCAGCATTAATATAAGAACATGGGTTCTTACTTTCATTGCACCTTATGCGATTTTTGTAAAATCAGACTCGTTTGGAATCTTCACCTGAATCTTTTGAGGAAACGGACTTTTTTCGTAACAGGAAGAATAGTTTCTTATAACTTTTAACAGTTGGCGGTCGACATCGGCACCCTGTGACGCAACTAAAAAACCGCCTTCCACTTTTAGGTCTTCAGCTAACCTCATTCCTTTTTGCAAATCCTTAATTAAAACTTCTTCTAGTCGAAAATTCTGTTCAACCAGATCCATCAATTGTTGCAATGCGTCAGTTACGATTGGGTCGTAATCATTGGACCGATTTTTGAGAGTTTGAAGAATGATAGTTCGTTCGTGCCCAATTTCCTCATAATAGTCAAAATCGAGTGCAACCCTTAATACAGAAGCTAAAAGTCTTATTCCTGTGGCATCGTTCTCTTCAAAGCGGTACTGTATATCAACCTTATGTAAAATTTTGCATACATCCTCCAGTCCCGGGATTTTCTCAACCACTTTTTGTGTATCAGCAGGGAGCTGTTTAACCATTTCCTTAACTTCAGTATTGAGTTTTCTTTTGTGATAAACATCTTCACTAACTGAATTAGGTAAAGAAATATACCCTATCTGCGAAAAAACACTCGCAACATCAACCCTCCAACTGTTTGGAATTTCCATTATCTCGGCGAGTTCATTTGCTAACCTTCTAACTCTCTGCGCTCGTCCAAAAAACAATGGCTTTGCAAATGAAAGTGATTCGGCTATTGCATCTACAGCACCACGCAATGTTTGATCCAACAAAATTCTTTTACTTCGAATTAAATCATTTTGTTCGATACTAGCGTGCAGCACTTTAATTAGGTCCTCGGGAGGACATGGTTTTGAAAGCATTCGAAAAACACTGCCTGAATTTACTGCAGACATAGCAGATTCGAAATCTGTCTGTCCCGTAAGTAATACAGTAACGACTTCAGGATCTCTTTTTTTAATTTCACCAAGCATTGTCGCTCCATCCATTTGAGGCATTCTCATGTCAGATAAGACGACTGAGAACCCTCCTTCCCGATCAAAAACCTCCAGGCCTTCTATTCCATTTGATGCAAGGTGTAATTCAAAATCTTTTCTTAAATTGAGCTGAAAACCTTTGAGGATCATTTCCTCATCATCTACACAAAGAATCTTGTTATTCACAGGTGATTACAATTCGCTTTAGCCGCGGCTCCAAGGTAGCTTGATTTGTTAGAAATGGGATGAGTGGGCACAATACTAAAGGTAAGGAATCTAAATGGAAACGCTTTTGGATTCTTTTTTCAACTAAATTTATTTTTTTGTATGTAATTATATGTAAAAAAATACTTTAACTCTTTTTAGTTAGTTATTTTTTACTAAACGCATAGCATCTTCTTAAATTCTAGGCTGTGTAAATCTATTGGTTAAATTCAATTAATTTTTGTTTTATCTGAGCAGAGGTCCACCCCTTGGGCTCATAATCTTGATTAGCCTGTAAATCCGCGATGGATAAATCACCTGGAGATACACCCTTGGGAGGAATATTATTTTGAGAAATCCATACGATTCCATTCAACACAAGTTTACGAAAATTATCCGAACCCCAATTGACATGGTTATGTCCACCGGTAAACCCAAAACCTCGTCCATTGTTATAATCTTTGCCGCGCTGGTATGCCCAGGCAACATGCTGCTTCTCTTTTCTTTTCAAAACCGATTCCCTAACATGAGCATTATTACTATGAGCTCCATCCTTTCGCTTCAGTGTATCAGCGGAGGGAAAAGCAGATAGGATTGGAGTTACTCCTTTCATCGCTTCTCGGAAACGCATGTGATAGTACCATTCGTCCCGAATCGAAAATGGCTTAATTCCAAAGCTTATGGGATGATTGGGAAATAGTTGGAAATCAGCCGTCCAATGTGGGTTCACCGACCAGTTTGTTTCAAAATAACCACCAATCCATTTTAAAAAATAATTCCCTGGAGCACCCTTTGGCACTTCAACGCCATAATGCAGGCATGCAAGGCCGACCCCCTGCTTCATAATTTGATCGAACTCTTTTAAATGTGCGTTAAGTAAATGCCTACCTCCTCCATCGCAATATACAACTACCGCAGCTGCTCCTTTAAAGACTTCGGGGTCTTTAGGGTATCCATCATCAGTAACTACGACGGATTTTAGCCCTATATTTGCTTCATCGAGTTGTTTGGCTAGCAATTTGGATCCAGCAATATGCTCATGTGAAAAATAACCATGGCTCTTTGCACCGGCTACAAAAACAACTTTTTTATTCTCTCCAATTAAAAAGGAACAGAAGAGTGGGAGAAGTATATAGTATTTTTTGATCGTAATCATAAGATTTAAAAGTTTGTAGTAAATGTTCAGACTCCCCATTTTCTCTTCTTCAATCAATTAAAAAATAATTGATAAAGAGTTATATAAAAATTATTAAACAGAAATTACATATATGTAATTACTTCTTGGCAGTTATTCAAATATTGTTAACTTTTAACTTTAAATGAGTACATCCCTAGTTTTTCGTTTTTGCATAATGATGTTTCTTCAGTTTTTCATCTGGGGTGTATGGTATGTCCCGATGTGGACATTTCTTGGAACATTAGAAATTGAAGCAAGTTTAAGGGGTACGGCATACGCTGCGACTGGAGTTGCAGCAATTATATCGCCTTTTATCGTTGGAATGATAGCTGATCGATTTTTTCCAACCCAAAAAGTTTATGGTTGGCTCCATATACTTGGTGGTGCCTGTTTATTAATGATTGGACAAGCCAACAACTGGGAAAGCTTTTATCCTTATTTACTAATGCATTTAATTTTTTACATGCCAACACTGGCATTAGCCAATTCCCTTTGCTTTCAAAACATGAAAGATCCACAAAAGGAATTCCCACCAATACGTACCTTGGGTACATTCGGATGGATTGCTTCAGGAATTTTAGTTGGAAGTAGCTTTTTTGTGAACGGAATATATGAGCTTTCTTGGCCTGCTTTTCTGGGTGGAAACCCTTCTCCAAGTGATTGGGTTTCAATTGCCCTCACTCCTATGACCTTTGAAATTGGCGCTATTGCCTCCTTCGCCCTTGGTCTTTATGCATTTTCACTTCCTCATACTCCACCAAAAATGAAAGGTAAAACTATATCCGCGGGAGAAGTCTTAGGTCTAAAAGCGTTTAGACTTCTGAAAGACAGATCTTTTGCAATTTTTATTGTTTGCTCTTTCCTTACTTGTATTCCTCTTTCGTTCTACTTTCAGTCGGCTAATGGATTTCTAAAAGAAATGGGGGTTTCAAATTCTGAAGGTGTATTGACACTTGGTCAGGTTTCAGAAATTTTCTTCCTCTTACTGGTACCATATTTTTTCCGTAAACTGGGAGTTAAAAAAATGCTAATGATTGGCATGTGCTTTTGGGTTCTTAGATATATTCTTTTTGCAAATGCAGATGCCCAAACACATGCCCTTCTATATTTAGGCGTACTATTCCACGGTATTTGTTATGACTTCTTTTTTGTAACCGGACAATTGTATGTCGATAAAGTTGCTCCTCGTGATATCCGCTCAAGTGCCCAAGGATTTATCGCATTTGTGACTTTAGGGGCAGGAATGTTTGTTGGTGGCGAACTTAATGGATGGTGGAACTCCAAACAAAATATTTCAACCGGAATGAATTGGGAGGCAGTCTGGTATTTTCCCGCTTCCATGGCTGGTATTGTTCTAGCGATCTTCTTTATTACATTTCGGGACCCTCCCTCGCAAAAAGAAATTTAGAGTTTTGCAATTAATCACTTTCAAAACAACCGTAAATATAATTAAAGTTCATAATGACTCATTCATCTTCACGCAGAAATTTTGTTAAAGCTAGCTCCACAATCACTGCTGGAACTCTTCTTTCATCTCCTTTCATTGCGAAAGCAGCTAAAGATAACAGTGTTATTAAAGTAGGTCTTGTCGGCATCGGGGGCCGAGGCAGTGGTGCAGCTGCACAAGCCATGAACGCAGATCCCAATGTGGCCCTTACCGCCATCGGAGACCTATTTGAAGACAGAGTCAAACTTCGAAGCAGAATACTGAAAGCGAGAGGAAGAGATAAATATCAAGTTACGGAAGAAACTACATTTATTGGTTTTGATGCATACAAAAAAGTAATCGACTCTGGAGTAGATGTTGTAATTTTAACCACTCCGCCAGCCTTCCGTCCCCAACATTTGGAATATGCAGTAGAGAAAGGAGTTCACTGCTTCTTTGAAAAACCGGTTGCAGTAGATGCCCCGGGTGTCCGCAAGGTGATTGAACTCGCCAAAAAAGCCAAAGCCAAAAACCTAAATTTTATGTCAGGTTTTTGCTGGAGGCATCATAACCCAAAGAAAGAAGTCTTTGGGAGAATTTTAGATGGTTCCCTTGGAAATTTGAACGCCATGTACAGCACCTATAATGGTGGAGAAGTTTGGAAAAAGAAACGTGAAGATGGATGGAGCGACTTTGAAGCACAAACCCGAAACTGGAATGCTCATTTATGGCTTTCAGGAGATTCAATTGTAGAGCAAGCCGTTCACTGTATAGATATGATGCAATGGGCAATGGGAGAAGCTTTACCTACTCATGCAGAAGGCTCTGGAGGTAGGCAAGTCTACAACGATCCGGATAAGTATGGAAATATATATGACCACTTTGCTATCTCATATCAGTGGGAAAATGGTACAAGAGGTTATCACTTTTCCAGGCAACAAAATGGAACTGCAGGAAGTTATGAACTTGAACTTTATGGAAGTAAAGGTTCTTGTTCCGCCAAAAATAGACATCTTATAGATGCAGGTGATAATTCATGGAGATATAGAGGCGAAAACAATGATATGTACCAAAGCGAACATGATGAACTCTTTGCATCCATTCGAAGTGGAAAAGCATTCAATGATGGTGAAAGAGCCGCACACAGCACTATGGTTGCCATTCTTGGAAGAATGGTAGCTTACACAGGACAAAAAATTAGTTACCAAGATGCTCTCGACTCGAAGGAGTCTCTCCTTCCATCAGAATATAACTGGGAAATGACTCTTCCGGTTCCTCAACCCCCCACACCAGGGATAACTAGATTTATTTAAGTCTTAACATGGTTGAATTCTTTTACCAAGCCAATCAATTATAATTCCAGAAACTTTAGCAACAGATTCTCCCGAAAAGAAATGATCTGCGTTGGGAAGCTCTACTAAATCTCTAGTTTCTTCAAAATTTGGTATTAAGGAAGAAGAGTCTGTAACTGGTACTATTTTGTCTTCTGAACCGTGAATCAAAAGCCAAGGAATCAAGATTGAAGCAGAAAGCGAATATACGCTTTTAATCTTTCTAAGGTCCTCTTTTAGATTTTCAGATAGTTGACTATTATCATCCACAGATTCAAGGTTAAGTATGTTCATACAAAATTTCTTTGTTTCAGCTAAACCGGCGAGAGAAACAAGAAATTGAATTCGAGAGTCTTTCGCACCTACGAGAGTTCCCACTGTAGCACCGCTTCCATGACCAAGGTAAATTGGACGACCCCCCTGCTCGCAAACTCTTGTTATCACCGCCTGTAAATCTATAATGCCTTTTGAAATTGTACTCTCAGTATATTTTCCTTGAGAATTCCCATTTCCAGAAAAGGAAAACCGTAAAACCGACATTCCCTCACTAGATACTTTATTAGAAAGTTCTAGAATTAGAGGGGTATCTTTGTTTCCATCTAACCCATGACCTATAATGAGTACATAGTGATTATTCTCTGCACCTGAATGATAACTATAATCAAGTGCTTCTCCCATTTCATTAATGATTCTCCCGTATTTCATATTTAATACCTAAATTTTTTTCAAGTTTTCGAAAACTCATTCCGCATGAGGCATTCAATTGAAACTAATTTTTAATATATAAGTTAATTCAAAGGTGATTCTTCGATCGCAAGCAGGGAATTATAATACCTAAAAAATAATGGATCTCTCAGGCGAATTTGCTCTAGTACATCCTCTCCCATTTGTTCAAATTTTAAACCTAATTTTAAAATAATACCTCGGTTACTAACTCGTAATAACTTGGAGTTTCCCGCATTCATGTCTCTATATTCTCTAACAATTTCACAATCAAAATTTGGCGTTACAGGAGTTAACTCAATTTCATCAATATTCTTTTCAATATTCTTTAAATCGAAGGAACCTGGTACAATGCCGTTTCCATTCTCATAATCTGGATCAGAAGCAACCAAAAAGGATTCGCCCATTTGCTTTGGTCGGACTCCCAATTCATTCATGAAATTTTCAACATTAATCAAATAACTGATAAACATAGATGGTACACTTTTACCTAACCGTTCCGAATCAGTGAATTTAACGAAACCCGAAAAACGCTTTGCAAAAATATTCTTTCTCAAGCGTGCTGATTCAATCCACTCATGAATGATTGATAATCTATCTTCTTCAAATTTACGAGTCTCACTGATTTCAAAAAACACCCAAGGTAAATTACTGGAGGTCGGTGGAGAAATGTATTGTTCAGCTGTAGACAAAAAGAGGCCATTCCATAGATTGGGGTTTAAGCGACAAGATTTCATTAAAAATGTTGCCGCCTCACCCTCGCCCCACGCAAAAAGATTTGCACCAAGTTCTGTTTCTGATTTTTTAAATCTCACTATTTTATCAACCAACTCTTCTGCCGAAGATACCGGTAATACCAAACATCCAAAACCTTGTTTAGCAAGAAACCCAAAGCTCGAATTCAAACCTTTGAATTCATTTTCCTTTGTGTAAGAATCTCGTTTGACTATAACTTTAATAAAAACCGCTTTTACAGTTTCAATCTGATCCCCTACGCGTCGGGCTATCTGTTCATTCACATCATTCACCGTAGCAAACTTATGTAGATTGGGTAATAACAAATCAGTTATGCCTGCCTTTGCATAATCGGTAATTTTATAATTTCCCAATGGGTTAAGATTATAATTTATAAAATCTTTGTAATTATCACGCAAAGGCCTAGTGAAGCTAAGGGTCTTTGTACTGTAATCTGCTTCTTCACCGACCCAATAACCTAAATGATTTGGCTTGGTGCGATCTGTTGGGCACTCTGAGAAATGATCTAAAGACAATTTCTTCAAAAACTTATTCTCATCAGGATTGCTTGGATGCCCTAATGCTAAATGCAATCTCCAATTTGCATAATCGTCAATCAGCCGAAAGCATGCACCCTCGATTAAGTAAGCAAAGAAAAGGAGAACAATTATAAAAATAAGTCTTTGAAGTAAATTTTTACTCTTTTTCACTGGCATCTATTGTTATGTTCGAACCCTCTTGCAATCCTGATTCACTATCATCAATTTCCTCGATATTTGTTGCAGTACTTAGTGAATTCAAATTTTCTTCACTAAGGTTAGCATCATCAACTTCATTTGATTTAACCTCATTAATAGCTTGTTCAGCTTCCCCTTCATTAAATACCTCTATCTCTTCTCCCCCATTATCTTGTGCTGGATCGGTGCTCAAAATTGATTCTAATGGAGGTAACTCTTCTAACTTTTGCTGTTCTATTTCACGGTTTTCGTCATCAATAGAACTAACATTCATTTCGTTATTTTCTGCATACTTTTCTTCCGTGTTCTCAGAAGTAGTAGAATTTGGGACTTGTGTTAAATTCGAAGTCTTGTTGGTCGTTTTAACTGAAGTTCGTTGAGCCTTTGCTTTCGATGAACTCTGATTTAAGGATTTCGTAGAAAAAGCATAACAAATTAAAGAGACAAAAATACAAGAAGCAGTAGCAATAAATAATTCTCTTTTTTCTGCGTTATCTACAATATGGTTATCATTTATAAATTTATTCCAAAAAAGGAACAATGAAACAAGTAATGGAAGAGAAAATCCGAGTAAGAGTAACCTAATTCGCATAGATGGGTCATCAACAGAAAACAGGGCGAGAAAGTATAGAGAATATCCTAAACACAATAGAGAAAAAGATATTTTTAAACATAAAATTTGCGCACTAACAGGGTCTTTGTAACTAGAACCAAAGAGTTCGGGGATAGAATAGCCAACAAATTTAGCGTTTGATAACTTAACAAATGCATTATCAAGACCAACGAAATCCAATGCAAATGCGAGCCAGATAAACACTAAAAAAAGAAAACCAATGCTCCCCAAGTATAGAAAGATAAGTCGATTTAAACTCTGCACGCTATAATTACACTTTAATTGAAGAAAGTTGCAAGTTTTTCTATTTTCTTGAAAGCTTGGCTTTTTATTTTCACTGGAATCTAGGACCTTCGTCAAATAATGCTTTTTTAAAAGGCTTTAATACAACTAATACAATCGGTTGTATTTGAGAAAGGAAGCAATAAAAAAGAGAAATTGGTGTTGAAAAAGTTTGAAACTACAAATCAACTCGCCTCAACAAAGATGGTTATTGGCTAGATGAAATCAGTTATTACTTTGAAAGAATAAGTAAGTTGTCAAAGGCAATTAGTGTACTAGCATAAGGAAAACCCCACAATGCACACTTTCCACCTTTGTATTCAATATCAAACTTCTCATTTACCAGCCATGCTCTAGGTTCATTTTCTCTTAAAGGCCAGAGCTTAAGCTTTACATTGGTTGAACTGCATGAATCCTCAGGGGTAATCTGAAATCGTACCTCCCACCATTGAGCATCTACCCATAAAAAAGGTACCTTCTTAAGATTAGTTTCGTCATATGATAGGACCAGATTTCGAGCCGCCGGATTGAGTCGTAACTGCAAACCACGAATTCCTCCTATGCCCGCTGCAATAGAAGGCATTCGCCTACCTTTATTTGTTGAGAAAAAAGAAAATCGGAGCTCTAGGCCCTTTTCTCTAATTCTTGGGCCAAAAAGTAAACCAAAGTCACCCATAGGAGTTCCTGGTAAAGTTAGGATTTTATTTTTTCCATCACCAAGCTGAACGGAATACGCACCATCTAGAATAAATATGCTTTCAGGTTCGGAGCCAATTTCTGTTTTTGAAAAATCTTCACTAAACTCAACGACCCAACTCGAATTGCTCTCGCTGGATTTAGTTTCAACTAATATTTGATTATTGGTATCTCCATCTTCAATATCCAAAGAAGCTTTTCTACCTTTTTGGCTGCAACTAAATACTACCAAAAAGCTCAAAAGAGCTAAGCGGCTCAATCGAAATTGATAACTTATCATTAATGATCGAAACTTATTCATTTTTTAATAAATGAAGTTGGCTTTTGCGCAAGGTCAAGCAAACGCCGACACCGACCCAGAAAAAAGCAAGGAAACCAAGTGCCATGAAAAACCAGAGGAAATCAATGCTTGGCGATGCCAAGATACCTCCGAACAAAGCCGGTGCGATTCCTAATATTGCAGAGGCCGATCCAAGAGCAATTCCCCAAAATGCCAACCATGCATGCTCGAAGAAGACTTTTTTTCGAACATAATTTAATTGAAATCCAATCGCTTCAAATAGGGCAATTTCTTGGCCACGCTCCACTAAGTTCCGAACTACAACTAACCCTAATCCGCATGTTCCAATCAACATTCCGAGGCCACCCAACATCTGAAATATGGCTAAGTATGTATTTTCTACTTTCTGTAATTCAGCAAGCTTTTCCAATGAACCCCGAAACTCCATCCCATGTTGAAATAAGCGGTCCTCCAAATGAACTGCCAACTTTTGAGCATCATCTTTATCACCCGTGAGCAAGAAACTTAGATACCCACCCTGCTGTTTAAATTTATCCAAAAAATCCTCTTCCTTTATAAAAAGTGCTCCCTGTAACATAGATCCTTTTAAAGCTCCCACGACTTCAATCTCTAATGGATTTCCTTCTCCATCCACATAGTTTAAACGACCTCCAATCCCCATCTTCATTGCCCACATTAAAGTGTTTTGATCTACTAGAGCAGGAATAGCTCCACCGTCCGGTTTTTGGTAAAGGCTAGACCAGTTGCCCTCGGCAAATTCAAAACGACCTTCAAAATCACTGACTTTAATCCCAAAAATTTTAGGTCGAAGTGCATTATTCAAATTTAGGCAACTAGCATCATCTCCCTCCCGTAGACGTAAAGGAACCACATTCGCCCCAAGCAAAAGACTTCTATTTAAATCAAAAAGACTTATGGCCTCATCCTGATTTAAATCATCGTATATTGGCACCGCGGATTCCCCCCAAAAAGAAAATCCGCCAGTGCCAGATTTTAAATCAGTTGGGGAAGCAGGAGGAGCCTTTCGGAAGGCTCCTGTGCTCACAACAAGAAACGCACCTGCGGCCATAGAACCCACGGTTACCAAACTTCTTCCTGCACGCCTAGCTAAATTTCTACGATTAAGTTGATTCAGGTTAGAAAAACTTTTATCAACTGATTCTTTTTTACCTAAATTTGCCCTGAATAAAAAAAGGCCACCCACAAGAAATAAACTGCCGGCACCAAAAAAAGCCATTGATGCTTGGTTACTCGTTAAGCCAACGGAACAGGCTAAAAGTAAAGAAAAAATCCAACAAAGTATTCCCGCCCATTTGGGCCATTTTGTTTTCGTAACAACGGATTCACCAATCGAACCGATATTTCCAGAAACAAGAAGCTCAACCGGTTCTCGGTTTAACAACTTTCTAGTGGACCATACCATCGCTAATAAAGAAATGAGAGTAGAGCATACTCCTCCAATAATCATCGAACTTAGGGATGCATCGTAATCAAAGCTAACTCCTGATACAGCCCCACTCCACTGCCCGCTCAATAAACCAAGAATCGTTTTTCCATAAATTGTTGCAAGAAATACACCTAAAGTAGATCCAATACCTGCAGTCAATAGACCCTCGCCCCAATAAACCTGTCTTAACTTTAATGTTTTCCAACCAACTGCTCTCAACACCCCGATTTGCTGACTTCTTTGTTCCAGGGAAAAACTAAAGAGCATTCCGGTTATTGCCAATGCAGCTAGAATAACAAAAAAGCTAAAACCCATAAACAACTGACCAAAATCAACTGGTGATTCTGCGGCTTTTTGCGCATCTGCACGAAGACTCCGGAGTACCAATCCAGCATCCTTCGCATGTAAATTTTCACGCAAATTCTTTTTTATCTCTTCTTTGGAAAAATTTCCTTTGTCTATTCTCAGTCCAGTTAACGAACCCCAACGGTTTCCCCACATCTCTTGTCCAGCCTTGAGCGAAATAAAGCCCTTGGGTGTTCCCCGAAATTCGTCCCAGTAATTTTCATCACGATCACGCACCTTGTGGACAATAGGGATACCGGTATCCCACTCTCCACAGGATTCGGTATCTGACAGACCAGGGAAACGCGGAGTCCAATCGCTCTCCTGATTTTCCGGAACGACTTGTGGCATCGGAAGAATTTTTCTCAAGACAAATTCTCTCGAGGATTCGATCAATTTTCTCCTTTCCCCGACCGTGTAATAACTGACGCATATTGAATCTCCAAGTGATGCATTTAAATCATCCGCAGCCCATTGATTTAATGCAATATCTTGATCCTTCCAATCTTCACTTAGAAAATTGACACTTTGGGGGACAACCGCACTCATCATGGAGTATGGTACTAAAGCACCACCACCTTTATCCGATTTATTTTCTATTGCATTTACTAAATAAGTTAGAACGCCAACAGATTGCACGCTTACACGGCTAGCATGCCTAGCTAAACTATCCGAAAGAAAAACCTGCCGAGTTCGGACACTCCATTCATTTGAATTGCGGAGCTCCTTAATTTCGATTCCTGCATCTTCTAAGGTCCAACTTTTATCCATCGCCTTCCTTGCAAGCTCAATGTCAACCTTGCCTTCATTTGCACCACCCATGAGGAGAAAGTTTGCATATTTTGTGTTGCCTAAAATTTCATCAAGAGAACGGAAAAGTTTCTTCTGCAAGGAATTCAAAGGGACGAATAATGTAAGTGGTTCACGCTGATTTCCTTGTAACCCGAAACTGCCAAAACCCACTGCTGGTATGATTCCGCCAAATGAATTGTTCATCGTAACAAATTTATTATCTCGCTCTCCAGACAACGGAGCATCTCTCGAAAACATGCTTGGTTCTTCCATTCTTAGAATTAACCTTCCTTCCTTCTTTATGTTTAATCGTTTGCCGAGTCTTTCATTTACAAAAAAGCTACCAGTTTCCCATTTAGGAAATTCTTTCTTTGTCGACCGAGCACCTAGAGGCGTATAAGAAAAATCGGGTGCAAGTTTCCAAAATCTCTCATCCACTCCCAACACCTGTATATTGGTCACCCGTAATGAACCATCAGGGATTATTATTGTTCCCCTTGTTATCACAATAGGAGCGATTACAACTTCAACATCAAGCTTATCCTTTATTCTGCCCGCAAGACCCTCCTCAAAAAAACCGTCAGGCGAAAGCATGGCAATTTCTCCCTGCCCTATTCTCTTCTCTGCTAAATCACGCAATGTAGAACGTACTGAATCTCCAACAGTCAACGCACCGGTCAGAACAACTCCACATAAAGCAGCCGCTAAAAGGATGCCGATATTTTGACTTCGGAAAAAAAGCAAATTCCTACAGATTATTTTCCATAGACTCATTATCTCTGCTGATTTAAATTTCCATCATTTAAATGATATGTGTGCTTCATTTGATTTGCACTATGTTCTGAATGGGTAACCATTAACAAAGTTACTCCTTTCTGTGTATTCAGTTGATTGAGCAAATCTATAAGATTATTTGAGTTACTTTGGTCAAGGGCACCTGTAGGTTCATCTGCCAATAAAACAGAAGGGTTATTAATTAAAGCACGGGCCACCGCAACCCGCTGTCTCTCGCCTCCCGATATTTGACTTGGTAAATGAGACAAGCGATGATCTAGTCCAACTTCCTCCAAAAGTTCTATTGCTCGACTTCGTAGCTCATTCCCACTTAATTTACCAAAACCGGCGAGAGCAGGAACGATTACATTTTCCAAAACCGTACATGACGGAAGTAAATGATGAGACTGAAAAACAAAACCGACAGTTTGGTTACGGTATTCCGCTACTTCCTTATCTGAGAGTGAACCTAGATTTTTTTGATTCACTTCAATGCTACCTTTCGTTGGCTTATCCAAAAGGCCAATAACATTAAGTAAGGTACTTTTCCCGGATCCAGACGGTCCAACAATCGCAACCGAGGAGCCTGTCTCCACTACTAAATCAACTTCGTTGAAGACATGAACCATATCCTCTCCATCCGGAGAAGGAAAAGATTTCGAAAGATTGGAAATTTCAATAGTTTTTTTCATCTTTAAAAATTTTAAGACCGAGGCTTAATCCATCTTCTGGCCTTCATCTCATAGCGAGGCAAAGTTCCCATCCCAACTTGTTCTACAGGTATTCGTAAGGAAAATGATGCTTGAAGTGCGTGTTCTAGTTTATTTGAAATATCCTTACTGGATTCAATGTTTACCTTTGCTTCCAGCATGGAATCACGCTCTTCAAATATCACTTGGTATTCGTAAATTTCAGGGAAATTCGATACTACAGTATTTACCGCTGAAGGATATAAATTCACCCCGCGCACGACCACCATATCATCAACGCGACCTAGAATTCCCCCAATCAGGTCGACAGTAGGCATACCCATTTCATCATTGCCGTGCTTTGCTTTAACCAGGTCACCTGTACGATATCTAAAAACAGGACAACCGGTTCGACCTAATGTAGTCAGCACCAATTCACCTTGATCTTCATTTTGGACAGTCTCCTCACTATATGGATCGATAACTTCAGGAAAATAACTGTCTAAAATAATTCTAAGTCCACCATCACTTCCCGGTATTTCATAAGCAACAGGACCAACTTCTGTCATGCCATAATGGTCATGTATTTCAAGATCGTTTCCCCAGGCGGATCGAAGCCGATCCCGAAAACTAGGTACACTGCCACCAGTTTCTCCTGCCACGATAATCGACTTCAGGTTATGACAGGACAAATTTATTCCACATTCTTTCGCAACAGTTGTTAACCTCAAGGCATATGTCGGGGTGCAAAATAGATGATCTACATTATGCTCAATAATACCATTTAGTCGCTGTTCCGTACTTTGCCCTCCGCCAGGAATGCACAGGCACCCCATCCTCTCAGACGCTTCGTAGGCGGTCCAAAATCCAAGAAATGGACCAAAAGAAAATGCAAAGAAACAACATTCGTCTGCCTTAATATTTGCAGATTGAAGAACATAATTCCAATTATCGAGCATCCAGCTCCAATCTCGGTCCGTGTCTATCCATGACATTGGTTTTCCCAATGTTCCACTTGTTTGATTAAATTTTTTGTATTCTGAAAAAGGAAAAGTAAGATTAGTTCCGTATGGAGGGTTATTTAGGCGATCATTTGCCAAATCTTCTTTGGTTGTAAACGGAGAAGCTTCTATAAAATCTCCAAAACCACTCCAATTACTCGCATTTTCTAAAACTAAGGAGTGGTTTCTTTGGAAAGCATTCGACTCCGCTACCTTTAATATGATTTTGTGAAAATTTGCCCATCGATTACAGTGCCACTTTTCGGCTACATCGAAATCACCGGACACGCTATTCATCAAAAAAATTATTCGGTTTTTGACACCTCTGCTGGAACCGTTGGTTTTAGCGGTTTGGGTGCATGTTTTGTCGCTAAGTATCCTCCTACAGCAGCCATAGCAATGCCTAAAATGAAAGGCCATTTTACATTTGGCCAATTTCCTTCTTTAGTTGTACTAACGATTGCATTTACAATCGGAGCACCAGCAAAAATGACCGACATAATGACTGGCACATAGGCAGGTGAAGGCATCTTACCAAAAGCAAGTAAAACACCAAGAGCTCCAAGGGCTCCAAGGGTTCCTGCAATTAAAGACCATTGCCAACCCCTCGTAGGGAATGTCCAAAAAGCCACATTTCCACCCTTGAGCTTGAGAATGATAAGGGGCGCTACAACAGCGGTTAGAAAATATGCGAGGCCAACCCACAAAAAGGCCATAATTCGACCATTTTCCTTATCCCCCATATTACTTGAACCAATGTGCATACATACTCCATAGGTTCCCCAACAAAGCACAGTTAAAAAAGCGAATTGTAAATATTGCATAAGTATAAAATTAATTTTTAAATATATTCTTTTAAAGAAGCAGGTAAGTCGACGTCGAAACAGATGAATTTTGTTTTTTAATCTTTTAATTTATTTCGAACAACATCAGGGATCAAGATCGGTGCCATAGATCCACTTGCTTGATCAAACCTAACACATGCGGCGACAACTTCGCCGACAGCTGCTTTTACCCTTTCCCCCTCTTCATCTTTCCAGAATTGAAAGGCATAAGTAATCGAGCGATCCCGAATTTCGGTAATGATCAATTTTACTTCAACCTCTTCTTCAAAGCGAAGTGGTCTCTTAAACCGACAGGAGGTTTTAACTCTTGGCCAGCCAAAACGACCATTTTCATCTTCCATATCGACTGATAAACCTAGACTGCGAAGAAACTCATGTTCACAGATTTCCATCCAACGGTAAAAATTAGTAAAATGCATAATGCCAGCAAGGTCAGTTTCACTGAACTCAACTCTTCGGGAAATAGAAAATTCGGTCGTCATAGTAGAATAATAGTTATTGGTTTGCCATAATTGGCGAAAGGACATTTTCAACGAGCCGCTTGGAAAGCCTTTCATTCGCATATTCTTTTATAACGAAATCGTGGGCCTTAAGTCCGATAGACTTAGACATAGCCGGTTGGGAAAGAAGTTCATCAAGTGATTCTATAAGTGAGTTTGGATCCTCTGACCTGTAGAGCCTACCGCCATCTGTTGCATTAACGATTTCCGGAAAAGCACCAATATTTGGAAGCACTACGGGGATACCAGCAGCCAAGGCTTCAATAACATATAACCCAAAAGCCTCTGGGTAACGAGCTGGAACTGAGAAAACTGATAGGTTTTTTAAAAATTCAAATTTTTCCTTACGGCTTATATTGGGCATGATCGTTACACAGTCTACTAAACCTGCTTTAGTAAGTTTCGCTCTCTGTTCATCAACATAAGGAATGTCTTCATCTGTCATGCCTCCAGCAATCCTCAGAGTTAAACCTTCATATTTATCTTCATCTTTGAGCTGAATAAAAGCATCCACTAGCAAGTCCAATCCCTTAAGCGGAGATAACCGAGCAAGATAACCCAGAGTCGGTGCAGCAGGTAGGTTCTCTGCCGGATGAATACCATCCATAGTTATTCCATTTGGATGAAAACTTACAGAATTGGATTCCAAGCCAAGCCGCTCAACCATAAGTTGACCAAAATATTGGCTCGGGGCAATACATCCGTCTAAAAGAGAAACATCTGCTGAGAGAAGTTTCCATGCCTCTGATCTGTATTCAGGGAGCAATGAATCAAGGAAAGAGTCTTCTCCCTGCAAAAAGCCAAAAACTGGAATTTTAAGTTCACGTTTTATTACCTTACCAATACCTGCAAGCATAATAGTGGAAAGAAAGAGGACATCAGGTGAACCATGTGTTTTGAACCAATCGAGGACTTTATTTACTTCCTTAAAGAGCGGTCCATCCTCTCCGCGAAAAGTAGAAAGTGTAATTTCACCAAGATCTTTACTTGATGTCATTCCACTCTTAGCAGCTGCTTTACGAAGCAGCCATTTATTATCAAAAGTCTTATCTAGCCATTTTGGTGTATGTCGGAAAAATGAAAATTTATGCTGGAGGTAGACATTGATTCCACCAAAAAAAATAGGTTGATCAGGGGTAGCATTTTCTTCGTCTAAAAAATGAGGCAGGTATGTAGGAAGCATGGTTACCTCATGCCCATTTGAAATTAGTTGTTTTGCAAGCGAGTTGTCTCGCATGCAAACACCGCAATAATAATTGCCTGTTCCAGGAGTTAAAAACGCGAGCTTCACAAGGAAGCAGTCGTCAGGCCATGCTTAATTTCTTCAGGTAAATCGGCTAAATCAGACATTGCATCAAATAATTCCCGAAATTCGTTATCATCAACATTGCCAATCAAGCAATCAGTTAAAGCAGCACGCAAATGCTCACCACGCTTTGCCAAATCACCAAAGCTAAAGTTCTCGTCGTAAAATGCATATACAATCTTCCTCATTGTTTCTATGGATGATTGCATCATTTTACCGTATTCATGAAAACTTTTTGCAGAGAAATCTTTCGCTTTTAAAGCATGATCAATTTCATCGGCAAGCATCACGCCACTTTTTAAAGCGAGAAAAACGCCGGAAGAAAAAACAGGATCAAGAAACCCTAACGCATCCCCAGCTAAAACAAGACCGTCACTTGCACAGTAGCGGTTACGGTAAGAATACTCTCCTGTTATTCGATATTCGCCTGTTTGTTTAGCGCCGACAAGGTGGTCTTTTATCCATTCATTATTATGGATTTCTCTATTGAAAATAGTTGCATGGTCTTTTGTAGTGCCATTGAAAAGATAATCTCGCTCAGCAACAATACCTACACTTACCATTCCATCACTAAGTGGAATATACCAAAACCAACCTTTGTTTGGTAAATATGCAACAGTTGTCGCACCCTCATCAAGCCCAGGATCTCGCTGCGCACCCTTAAAATAAGTCCAAAGGGCAACTTTTTTAAGTTCTGGGTCGCGAACCATCCAATTTTCCTTACGAGCTGCAAAACAATCACGACCAGATGCGTCTACGACAATGGGGGCATTTATCTC
The DNA here is from genome assembly GCA_018675995.1 of Opitutia bacterium. Taxonomy (GTDB): domain Bacteria; phylum Verrucomicrobiota; class Verrucomicrobiia; order Opitutales; family Seribacteraceae; genus Seribacter. The sequence continues at coordinate 24,041 of JABGWZ010000037.1, forward strand.
AAGTTGACCAAAATCATCCGATTCTGCTCTTATTCCAACAACCCGATTGTTTGACTTAAGCAGTTTATTTGCCTTGGTGCGCTCCATAACAGAAGCTCCATTCTCGCGAGCTTTATCAAGAATCATTTTGTCAAACTCTGATCGCCAAACCTGCCAAGTCGTTGAAGATGGATGATCAAAGTGTTGAAAGAAATAAAAAGGTTGTGATAGAAAGCCATCCTCGCGGACAAACTGCACACAATACTTCCTCGGATTGGCTGATTCCATAAGAGTATCAACAAGGCCAAGTCGTTGAAGAGGAAAATAGCAAAATGGCATGAGGGATTCTCCAACATGATACCGGGGGAATTTTTCTTTTTCTACTACCAGTACATCCCTACCTTTTTCTGCTAAAAGTGCAGCCGTTGTTGATCCTGCAGGCCCTGCACCAACAACAATTGCATCATACTTTGTTTTTTGTGTAATCATTCTAAATAATCATTCAAATTATGATATTTCCTATTGCAAACTGAGCACTAATTAGATGGATGGTATTATTTCAACAATCTGAGCAATCGTGTCGCCAGAGTAAGAAGAAATTACATTACTTCTTCCAAAAAGATAATCCGCTTCAATTGAACCAAACACATCGACAATCGCATTATCTGGAACGACTTTTAAAAAAGCACGCGGGGCACTTGAATAAGGGATTCTAGCTTCGTTAAGAATGGCACCAAGGGGTTTTTTTGCCTCAATTATTAGCGGGCGGAGTTCTTCGGCTACATTTTCTAAGGTAATTTCAATCGCACCATATTCTGTAACTTTATTTGATCCAGCTGTTTCCAGCAAAACCTCCCTAAAGTAAGCCTTACCGTCATTGGAAGAACTTAATTTCCTGACCTTTATTTCGTCATTGTGATATTCTTCAAGTCTCGAAGTCATATCCCCTTCGTGAACAAGTAAGGTGGAATACGGTTCAGGAATATCAGGTGCATCAACTTCTTTAAAAACTAATTTGGGAATCCCCCGTGAACTTCTAATCAAGTTCAAAGGGTAAAGGCTGTTTGTAAAAATATTTCTCTGGTCATTCATCAATAGAAAATTTTATACATACCGCTCCGCATTTCGGTGCCGAGGAAGAAATAAACTGTGTAGCAAAGTATCCACTTTTAACAATGCGGAGCGAGAAAGAACCAGTTCTCCATTTGCTTCAGATAAATCACCCCTAGCCTTCCATTCTGATAGAATCGAGGAATATCTTTCTGATATTTTCACGCCAAATTTATCATTAAAATATTTCTGATTTACCCGGCCAAGTTTCCATTGCAGAATTAATTCTCTTATGAAACGTTCCTCATCATTGGTTAATAAAGCACGACGAATGGGAGTTTTTTTAGATTCAATTGTATCACAGTATTGATCAATGTTAGTCAAATTTTGGTAATGAATACCACCTAAGTGACCAAATGATGACACTCCCAAACCAATCATATCAGCACCTGACCATAATCGATCCCGATAAATAAATTTCGTGGTTTCTGGATTCTTAACAGCAGTATATGCACTTGTAACAGTATAACCCACCTTTTCCAATGCCTCGTAGGCTTGGTTTACCCATCTTCTTTTCGTTGGCCAATCCGCAACGGGAGCAGTTAATTTGCCACCTTCTTTCATACTTTTAAAAATTCCTGTATTGAAAGGTACTTCCATTTGATAAATGGTAACACAATCTGGAGAAAGTTCTTTCACCTGCTCCACGCATTCTGTCCAATTCTCGTCTGTCTCGTCAAGCATTCCAGCAATAAGATCAATATTTATATTTTCAAACCCCAATTTTTTCGCAAATTTGTAAGCACTGAAAACTTCTTTTGATCGATGAGCGCGACCATTTATTTCCAAAATATGATCGCTGAAATTTTCAACTCCCAAACTTAATCGGGTCACCCCAAATTTTTTAATCGCTTCGAGCTTTTTCTCAGACAATGTACCTGGCTCACATTCAAAGGTAACTTCTTCTGCATCATCCCACGGGAGGACAGCTTTCATTTGATCAGTCAAATCTTCTAATTGTTGTGCGGATAGATACGAAGGGGTTCCACCACCGAAATAAACAAATTTTGGTTTTCGCCCCTTCACGTAATTAGATTCTGTATAGGATTGTAACTCTTGGATTGTGGACGCTAAATATTTTCTTACATCATTCGAGTTTTTATCGGTGTAAACCTTGAAATAACAAAAGTGACAACGTTTTCTACAAAAAGGGACATGATAATAAATACCCAATGGGGCGGAGCCAGATGAAGGGCTATTTAGCAAGCTGGAAACGCAAGGTACATCCTGTTCATTCCAAAAAGAAAAGGGGGGGTAATTGGATACAAAATAATTACCGGCCTTTGTTTCGTCTTTTGTTTCGTAATCAGGCTGTATGGAAATTTTTTCTGTCATTTGAGTAAACTTGTGCTAAATGAATAAACATTTCCATCCTCGCATCCAACTAAAATTTGGTCTCTTAAAACCGCTGGAGTGGAGGAAATTGATTCCCCCACCTCATAAGACGAGATTTCTTCTCCGGAATCTAAGGAAATCACATACAGTTTTCCATCCATCGATCCAAAAACTACTTTTTCTCCGGCAACTACAGGAGAACTATCGATTCTGCCACGAGCGGAAAATCTCCATTCTTGTTTACCCGTAATTCGGCTTATACAATGAAGCCCCTTATCGCGACCGCCAATGAAAACAAATTTAGGTGTGACCGCAGGAGAGGAAAAATAAGGGAAGTTCTTTTGGCGGTAGTTCCAAACAATATTTCCTGTTTCCAAATCAAATGCCATCACGGCTCTATCCATGTTACCAACATACCCAATTCCATCTGCAACTGAAACCGATGCAGCAATCGGAGCTTCGACCTCAACTGATCGGATTAATTTTCCATCTTCAAGTCCAACAATGTAGAGAACGGAATCACAGCCTCCAAAAACCACTGATTTATTGTTATAAATTGTTGGCACTCCGTTAACATAGTTTTGAGTTTCAAATCGCCAAACTAGTTTCCCAGATTTCGCATTCACGCAATGAACAAAATTATCATAGCTTCCAACCACAATAACAGAATCTTTCGATTTAGGCCGGATAGCCTGGTTAGCTGCACCCATAATCTCCCCACCTGTTTCATACTTCCATATAACATTTCCATTTCTGGCTTTAACTGCGTATAAAAAGCCATCAGTTGAACCAAAGTAAACAACACCATCTAAAACAAGTGGGGGTGCTTCGATCCCGAATGTAGTTTCAAATTTCCATACTTCTTTTCCTTCATTCACTGACAAAGCATGGAGAGAACCTGAATCTGACCCAATGAAAACCAATCCATCTGAAACAACTGGAGATGACTTTAAAAAATCGCCCGTCTCAAAAGACCAGTTGAGTTTTAAACCATCTCCTATTTTGGCATTTGTGATCCCTCTTAATTCCGAACAACCTCTGTGCCGTGGCCAATCTTCTCCAGTCAATGTATTACTACCTGTGAATGTTTGTGAAAATACTTGCTGAGTTAAACTCAGGCACAATAAACATAGGGGTAGTCGAGTTAAACCTGTCATACTAATAATTTTGATCCACTTGGTACCTTATTTAATATTGAAAGGTATAAGCCTTCAAAATCTTTTTGAGAAACAGGAACAGGATTGAATTGTGCGGTCCACTGCTCAAATGCATCAGAAGCGAGAGATGGAATATCCTTTTGGGTAAAACCAAAAGTTGCAATTGAGTCCGGTATGCCAGATTGGCTTAAAATTGAACACACGCGCTCCAATAATAATTGAGTTGCAAGAGTATCAGTTGCATCTTGTTCAGCAAGTCCACTATTCCGAGCCACTTCAGCATATTGAAAATTGGTTTCCGTTCGTCGTGATGCATTAAATTTAATGATTTCAGGTAAAGCCATGCTTACAGCAATCCCATGAACAACCCCCTTGCTTACTGTTAATGGATTAGCCATAGAATGTGCGGCCCCAAGCATACTCTGTTCAATTGCAGCACCAGCGTGAGATGCACCTAACAAAACCTTACCACGATATTCTAAGTTACTAGGATCTTTTAAAACTAGCGGTAAATTTTCCTGTATTAAATTAAATGCAAGCTGAGAATGACGGACGGATTTCTTATTTTGTTTTACTGTTACCGCTGATTCAAGAGCATGAGCCAGGGCATCTACTCCTGTGCTTGCAGAAACGGAATGTGGCTGAGAAATAGTCAATTCTGGATCAAGAATAGTCACTAGGGGTAAAGCTTTTTTGTCCCCACAAGCCATTTTCTTGTGAGAGTCATCATTGGAAATTAAGGCAAAAGACTGGCACTCACTTCCGGTGCCAGCAGTCGTTGGAACAGCAATAAAAGGTAGAAATGCTTTTTTAGCTTTTCCCACACCCCAATAATCGGACATCCTTCCGCCATTGCTCAAAATAAAATTACACCCTTTAGCCGTGTCCATAGAACTGCCACCACCCAACCCAACAATGACATCGATGTTTTCTTCTTTCGCAACTTGAACACAATCTTGTACACTCGATTCTGTGGGGTTTTCAATTGATTGGTCAAAAAGAAATACTTCTAACCCACTCTTTTCCATAATTTCTTTTGCAGAATGAGAATGCCCCGCGGCAGATACACCTGGGTCCGAGACTAGTAAAACTTTTTTTCCATATTCACTTGCTAAATCACCCAGTTGCTTACTTGAGCCAACACCAAAGAAAACTTTTTGAGGTGGCGGGTCTTCAGTCGAAAAAAAAGTATGTTCACCGACAGGTTTCACAAGCAACTAACTAATAACTTAAAACCTAGGCACTAGGCTGCCATTCCTATAGACCTACGTTTATATAAAAATTCAAACATATTGCCTTCATGAGGTTGGTCCCAAGAAATTTTCATTGTTGAAATGGGACCGATATTTAAGCGTTCAACATTAGATGCACTAAGTAATTTTCTTTGAAAATCTTTATCCTTAGTAATTGCTGTAACTACAAGAGTAGGTCCAATCGATCTCAGCATTTCAGACTGAGGAACTTGTACCACGCTCGCGTAGGGACATAAAAATTCTCTGTTTGCCAAGGGGTGATCCATTGAATCACAATGTACTATAGTCGGGCGAAGATAAGTTCCTCCCTCAGCCTCCATCAATCGACTTCCATCGCGATAGGGTTTCGTCGCTTCAGTCGCTCCTTTCATAGCCAGATCAGTATCTATTGCACTATCTATCCACTGACCCATTTTAGGATTTGCAAACCCGGATAGAACAGCATTCGGGTCTTCGACGGGAAGCGGTTTCAATGGTCCTAGCCTTTGACCCAATGCATCCGCTATTTCCTGAGCATATTTTGGAACAATAACTGCCGATGCATTAACACAACTCCTTCCTCCATTGTCAGAAATTGAAGATGCCATAACATCAATAAATTCAGGCCAATTTTCGATTTCATCTTCCCCCACTAGAATTTTACTGAATCCTGGTCCGTGCACTTGAACGCCTGGGTTGCCAGCGTAGAGATCAGTCGTGCTCTTATCACCAAAAATTAGTGCTCTTTCACATATGCGAAGAATATCCCCGGAGCCTTCGTGATCAGTCGGATAAAAACCAAATGCTTCACGTGGGCAACCTGCTTGTATAAATGCCTGAATAAGACGAAATGGTGTCCATGGCTCATCTCTGCCTGGTTTCATAACAATAGGAATTTTTAAAGCAATTGAAGGCAGCCATAATGAATTTACTGCAGGTGAATTGCTTGGCATTACCAACCCTAGTGCATTTGTTGTTGGATAAAAACAAACTGGAGAACCCGCCTGTTGACCATATCCTTTATCGAGCGTTGGTAAGTCAATTCCTCGGGTTAATCCATTAAGGATTAATTCAATATGTGTTAGGGCATAATGAATTTTATCCATATTTCTTTTAACCATCACATGCGGAAGGCCACTTGTTGATGAGAGTGTTTCGAGGTAATCTTGAGCAGATTGTA
>JABGWZ010000036.1 GCA_018675995.1 Opitutia bacterium
ATTACTGAGAAAGGTAAACAGATAGTAAAGTTTCCAATAAATCCGAGACTTGGCATGGCTCTTTTAACAGCCAAGGAATTGGGATGCTTACCGGCATTCGCTTTATTATTTGCACTAACAGAGGACAGAAGCCCTATAATCCACAAAGATTTTAAACGGGATTTAATTTCGACTAATCAATTCAAAAATTCGAATAGGGCTAATTATCCAGAATTAGACTCTGACTTAAAATTACTCTTATCCGTCTGGATATATGCCAAGGAAGAAAGCTTTTCAATAGATCGATGTAAATATGTAGGAATTCATGCAATAAGGTGTCAAGAGGCGGAAAAATTGGCATTACGATTTTGTACTATTGCAAAAGAAGAAAATTGCAGCTTTGAGTTTCCTGATATGCATGATTTGTCAAAGGTGATGCTTATTGCTTTTTCAGATCAAATTGCCTACCTGAAAAGCAGGGGAACAAAGATTTACCTTAGTAGCTCGGGAGCAAAGTTACATTTAAATAAAAGATCTGAGGTAAAGGAGGCGGAATGGGTGATTCCACTAAAAATTGTAGAAAAACCGATTAAGGGAGTAGTAAATTTGGAAATGGAGTTTGTCACTGCCATTGATGAGAAGATGATTACAGATGTCTTTCGGGATAGTTTGGAGAAAAAAAGTGAAGTCATCTTAAACCCTGAAACCAGAAAAGTTATTCGAAGAAACTTTAATCAGTTTGGAGAAATAAAATTTAACATCAAAGAAAGTGAAAGTGTTTCGGAGCAAGATATATCATTGGCATACACAAATGAGTTAATATCGAAAAATTTAGTCTTAAAAAAATGGGACTCAAAAGTTGATTCATTTTTAGATAGAATAGAATTTATTAATCAGAATTATCCCGATTATGGCATAAGTCCTTTTGATGAGGGCAATCGGGATCAATTATTTGCTGAAGTTTGCTCGGGTGCGAAGAGTTGGAAGGAAATAAAAAATAAAGAGGTTTTACCCGTTTTAATGAATATGTATTCCAGAGAAGAATTGGATCTACTGCAACAAGCTGCACCAAAGGATTTTGTGTTAAGCAATAATAAGCGGGCATATCGGATTATATACAACTGCACAAAAGCTTTTATTCGCGTTAAAATTCAAGATCTATATGAAGTACAAAATCACCCTAGAATTTCTTTTAATAACCATTTGTTGACCCTGGAGATATTAGCTCCCAACGATCGTTGTGTTCAGGTTACAGAGAATTTAAATGAATTTTGGTCCGGTTCTTACATTCAAATTAAAAAGGAGTTATCTGGGCGTTACCCGAAGCATGAATGGAGATAACAAGAGCATTTAAGGATTTCTTTACAATCTTGCGATGGAAATTTGGGCAATTGCCATCTTTAGATGATGCAAAACAAAGGGGTTGCTACGGCGAGTGGTTGGGAAAAGAATTTTTAAAGAAAAAAGGCTTTTATATTTTAGAAAAAAATTGGAGAAGCCGAGGGGACCGTAGAAAAGAAATTGATTTAGTATGCCTAGACAGGGAAATCCTTGTTTTTGTCGAAATTAGAGCACGGTCAGAAAATGCGTTAATTTCTGGCTTTCATTCTCTAAATTCGCGAAAGCGTAAAGCATTGCTTAGGTCTTTCAAAGCTTACCTGTTGGAAGCAGATGATCAGCCTTTTTCTTACAGGTTTGATCTTGTGGAAGTTGATTTGCCAAAAAAACCTTCTAAAAGAGCAAAACTTTTTCATCATGAAAACATTGCCATTTTTCAAGACACATTACATTAAAGTAGTTGAAAAATGATTCATACAAACTCTGACAATCCTAACATTAATAAAGACCGAAAAACGCCACCAACTATCATTGTGATTTTTGGGGCATCAGGGGACCTGACTGCGAGAAAATTAGTACCTGCCATTTTTAATTTGTCTAAAGATGAGCTATTACCCAAGAGATGTTTTCTTATTGGTTATGGTAGATCAAAAATCTCTGACGAAGAGTTTAAGGATGATATTAAAAGTGCTTTAGATTCCCATTCGAGAAGAAAGATAGAAGATTCAACATGGAATAGCCTTGAAAAGAACCTTATTTTTCATGCCGGTGCATATGACGATTTAAAAAGTTTCACAGAGCTTGAGAAGAAAATCTCAAAAATTGAAAATAAAATTGATTGTAAGGCTCAATGTTTATTTTACATCTCTACACCTCCGGGCGTCTTTATGCCCATTTTAGAAAACCTTGGTGAAAGTGGGCTTGCTCGACGGCACAGAGGAACGAAGACTGCGTCCAAAGTAATTATTGAAAAGCCCTTCGGCCGGGATTTAGCTTCCGCCCAACAATTAAACCAGGTTATTAATCGTAGATTTGACGAGTCGCAGGTTTTTCGAATAGATCATTATTTAGGAAAAGAGACGGTTCAAAGTTTATTGGTACAAAGATTTGCCAATTCTATTTTCGAACCGGTTTGGAATCGTAATTATGTGTCCAGCGTGCAGATCACAGTTTCTGAGGATTTAGGGGTTGGTTCTCGGGGTGGATACTACGATAAAAGTGGTGCATTGAGAGACATGATCCAAAATCATGTTATGCAATTGCTTGCCTTAACTGCGATGGAACCTCCATCTTCCCTGGACCCTGAATCTATTCGCGATGAGAAGGTTAAAGCCCTCAAGGCGCTAAAGCCCCTAGTGCTAGGAGGCGATAGTCCTGATGTAATAAGGGCATCCTATGTGGAGGGATTGGTTAATGGCTCTCCTGCAAAATCTTATCTTGAGGAGAAGGGAATACCTGACGAGTCAGAGACTGAGACCTATGCTGCGCTAAGACTGTATTTGGATAATTGGCGATGGAAAGGTGTTCCTTTTTACATAAGATCGGGAAAAAGGTTGGCTATGAAAGCAAGTGAGATTGTTGTTCAGTTCACTCGCCCCCCAGCGATTTTATTTGGTCAGGATTCAAGACTTAAAGTTTCACCAAACTTACTAGTTATTAGAATACAGCCCAATGAGGGTGTAACGCTCTATTTGAATTCCAAAACGCCCGGACTTGAAACCAAACTGCAGCCTATAAAGCTCGCTTTTGGCTACGAGACGACATTTGGCTCGAATACTCCCGAGGCATACGAAAGATTAATTCTTGATTCATTGAACGGAGACGGAACACTTTTTATTCGGGGGGATGAGGCAGAGACATCATGGGGTTTATTGACTCCAGTCCTTGACTACTGGAATAATCAAGGCCGCGAAGGACTGGAAAACTATGCTTCCGGTACATGGGGGCCACTAGCCGCGGATAAACTTTTACTTGGAAGTGGGCACGAATGGATAACAGGAAGAAAATATGAATAAATTAAATATTTTAGTAAAAAGCTTAATAGCTTGTCTTTGTATTACGGGTTGTTTGCCTCGGGATGAAGCTAGTATTAGTATCGAAGATAATATTGGGATTATGGATAATGAAAATGAGAGAAATATTGAAACTTCAATATTGGGTGGCGGTTGCTTTTGGTGCACTGAGGCAGTTTTCGAGAGAGTTAAAGGAATAAAAGAGGTTATTTCTGGGTATGCCGGAGGCGATATATTAAACCCTACATACGAACAAATTTGTACAGGTACAACTGGTCACGCTGAGGTAATCAAAATCATTTATGAACCCAAGGTTATTTCTTATGAGAAAATACTGCAGATTTTTGCTGAATGTCATGACCCAACTACTCTAAACAGGCAGGGTGCAGATGTTGGGACTCAATACCGTTCAACCATAATGTACCTTTCTGATTCACAAGAAAAAGCAGCAAAATTATGGAAAGAGAGTCTTTCTAATAAATTCGAAGACCCAGTGGTAACCGAAGTTGTACCAGCACCAAAATTCTACAAGGCGGAGGATTATCATCAGGATTATTACACCAAAAACCCTAATCAGGGTTACTGTTCGGTCGTAATCAGGCCAAAACTAAAGAAATTAAAATTGGAATAAATTTTTAAGATTTAATTCCTTGGTCTTAATAAAAATATAATAAAAACAAAATACTTACTTTTAAGATTTTTATAAAGGAAATTATAGATTTAAATTATTACCTTATTTCAATTTTTTTTTTGGGAGGGGTGAGTTTAGGTTTGAATTCCAAAGGTAAGCTTATAGCTTTATTGACATTCATTCTTTCTATGTAAAAGCACATATATGTGATAATTATAGCAAAATGCTCGTAAAGTTTAAATTTATTTTAAATATGCTTGCACTTTAAGCATATTTTTAAGTATAAAATTTATTTATATTATTAATATGAGTAATTTCCGAGAAGACAGTCTTAAAAACACTAACTTGTTAGATCATTGGTTTTCTAATGAAAATGCAAGCCCAGCACAGCTAAGCTTAATATTTGAAAATATCCCTGGTGTTTCCTTTTTCATTAAGGACCGTTCTCACAGGTTAATATCTGTCAATAAAAGTTTACTTAACCGTTTTGGTATGGGCAGTGAGGAAGAACTTAATGGTAAAACTGATTTTGACCTTTTCCCACCGAGACTCGCAGAACATTTTAGGAGAGAGGATCG
>JABGWZ010000035.1 GCA_018675995.1 Opitutia bacterium
GAATGACCAAGATCAGCAGTTATGGAAACAGAAAAAGAGTCAGAACCGAAGAAGTTTGCCTGAGGAGTGTAAGCCCAAGAACCGGTTAGTTGATCGATCGTGGCAGAACCGTTAGCTGGATTGGATGAGATAGTAAAATAAGAACCATCAGTAAGGCCGTCGGGGTCCGTTGCATTTAGGTCACCGGTAGAGTTGGTGTCTTCGTAGATAGTGGCATTAAAATCCCCGATGAGTGTGGTTGAATCATTAACTGGGTTAATCGTTAAATTTATAACAATCGAATCATTATTTTCGCCGTCTGAGACTTGTACGCTGAAGGAGTCATTCCCGAAATAATTTGAATTTGGCAAGTAAGTTAAGTTGGCTGGTGATGTACCATTTCCATCAATTGTTGAAGAACCATTTGTAGGCGTGCTTGTTATTGACCAAGATAAATAAGACGCGTTGGTATCCAAATCAGTAGCATTTATTTCATTAGCAGACCAGGAAACTAAAGTATCTTCAGATAGGGATTTAGAAATTGGATTATTACCCTGAGTGATTATTGGAGGAGAGCTCGAAGATAAGGGACTTGTAATGACAATTTTTCCATGGCCAGAACGAATGCCGCTTTGCGTTGAACCATTAGAAACACCACCTAAGTATGATGAGCCCCCGCCACCACCTGTACTGTTAGCACCTGCTCCCCCACCATAATAGCCCCCGCCGCCCCCACCCGAAAGGTTTTCATTCGCAGTTGCCCCAACTCCAAGTGCATTGCCTGAACTTTGTGTTGCCCCACTGCCTGGAGTGCGGTTTGAAAATTGTGTCGAATTAGCAAGAGTTACTGCGGTGAGTCCACCACCTGCTCCACCATTACTGAGTTGCGTAGATGAGCCTGAGTTACCGCCGCCACCACCGCCGCCACCGACAATGACTCGGTCGGTTAATGAAACTCCACCAATCCGCACATCAGAAGCACCTCCACCTCCTGTACCGGGATAGTCACTAATTGAGTTATTCCCGCCACCATTCCATCCACCTTTTCTAGCTGTAAGATTTTCCATTTTTGTAGAGCTCGTTGGATACCCTTCGCCTTGCTGCCCAATGTATAAATATATTCTAGTTCCAGCGGAAAGTGTTATTGAGCCTTTGGCATAACCACCAAGTCCACCCGTGCTGGAATAGTTTTGAATACTATACCAACCGCCAGATCCACCCTGGGCACCCCAAACTTCAATTTCATAGGTGGCTGTAACTGGCACTACCCATTCCTGAACCCCCGGCGAGTTAATGGTTACGCTATTAGCGAGATTTGTCCCTGCATATTCTGAGTTAATCTGGTTTTGATTTGGACCATTTTCTTCTGTCGCACCCGCATTGGTAAAAGTGTAGGTAGCCGCATGGCTGATATTATTCAATAATGTGATGAATAAAAGTAATAGAAACTTTTCTGAATATGATTTCATTTGTAAGTCTAAATGTGTGCTGTAAATTGTTTACAATTCATAGCCATTGGTCAAGGTATTGTGCAATCTAAGCTTGATGCATCTATATTACTATTTCTAAAGACTTTTAATTTTCCTACTTTAAATTTGAAGGTCTAAGCAAAAGAGATCGCCCCTTGCATTTCTTAGATAAAGCATACCATTGGAGATTACTGGCATTGTCCAGCAGCGGCCTCCGATTGCCTGGTCTCGTTTAATTTCGTCGAATTTAGCTGGATTAACTTTTGCATAGACAAGTTCCCCACGCTGTCCAAGAAGGATCATTCTTTTACCAGCTACTGTTAATGAACCAATCATCAGACCACGGTCAGTTGTGCGCCAATTTTCTTTACCAGTGAGGAATTCCATACAGACAAAATCTTTTTTTCCTGCCATGTGGACATTTCCGTCAAACCCATAGAGGAAGCCGTCGACAAGGATAGCATGGTTCATATGAGTTGATAGTACTTTGTTTTCGTAAAGTTTGTGAAGTTTTTCATCTTTCCATTGGAAAAGGGCACATCCACGTTGGTAGCCGGTGGAGATAAAGATTTTATCCCCATGAATTATAGGAGTGGATGCATTAGTGCGGTAACTAGTTTCCCATTTTTCGAAGGCGAGAGTTTTTCCATTTTTGGAATCGAGTAAAACAAGTCCCTCTGTCTTTAGAATTGCGATGATAGATTTTTCACTAGGTTTAAAATGGATAGGGGTTCCATAAGCTGGGCGGTAAGTTTGGCTTTTCCAAATGATTTCTCCGGTTTCTTTATTGAGGCAATAAGTGGCTCCGGCTTCTATTATGAGTTGACCTTTCAATACATAGGGCGAAGCGGCGAAGCCCCATTCTGGTGGATGTTTCATGCCCGATTCTTTCTTCATATCTTTTTTCCAAAGAACTTTACCGTCATTAGCATTGTAGGCATGGAGCAAGCCGTGCTTGCTGATTGCATAAACAGATTCCCCATCTACAGTGGGAGTGGAGCAGGGACCGCCTTCGTGGAGATAGTCAAGTAGGGGAGCGGGGTAGGAATGTGTCCAAATTGATTTTCCAGTCTTGGCACTTAGGCAGTGAACGGTTTCCTGACCACCCGTTTTTTTACCGTCATGGCCCATGGTGTAGAGTTTTCCGTTAGCAACTGAAACAGCGGAGAATCCAACTCCCACCTTGGCTTTCCAGCTAGGATCATTGATTTCACTTTTCCAATTAGATTCCGAAGAGGTTCCGTCTCCATTTGGACCGAGCCAACTAGGCCAATCAGCACCGTGGGTAATCGAAAGCGTTAAGAGAAGAAGGATAAAATAAAGTTTAGTCATTTAAATTCGGGATGCAGTATAAGTTTCAATTTTATTCAAAATATAGCTGCAATGTCGTTTTGAAATTTATTCAGTCGCAGGTGGATCGCGATTAATCGTGAGTCGGGTGCTTTGTTGCAGTTCGTCTATTTCCGAGAGGATAGATTGTATTGAGTCTTCGTCCCGGTGAATACCAAAATTGAGAGTGAAGGATCGGGTTTCTCCGGGTTGTATGATGGGCACACGACCATATTTACGCTCGATTTTACGGTTGAATGGATACCCCGTGGCTGGTTCGATCCCGGTGACATAACCATCTTCTCTGGCGGCGGTGTTTTTCCAAATTGAGAGGTAGGGAAGTTCGGATAGATTCCATCGTACGGAGGTTGCTAGGCTACGGTTCGCGTTCGCAAGTAGGGCGAGGCTATTACTTTCCCCGTCGGACTGAGTTTCGAGTAAATAAACTTCTTCAATGAAGCCGGGAGTGGGTCCCTTATATGTCTGCCAATTATCAATTCCTTTGGCAGCATGATCATTCATCGGGGTGACACTGCGAGCCGGAGTAAATAAGGTGGCACCTTCCTCAAGTATTGAGGAGCCGTAGTTGCCGTGGTAAATGAGTTGGAATTCTTGGGCAAATGCTCCTTCGTTAGTTAATCGGTCGGAGATTTGAAAGGAGTCAGATCCAGGAACGGTGGAAATTTCAGTTACAAGTTTGAGCTTGGGACCATAGAAAAACTTTTCATAAATAGTTCCGCGGATACGAATGCGATACGGGGGTTCGGGGTCGATCGCCACTTCATACGAAGAAGCGGGAATATTTTGAATTTTTCCGTGCAGGGTAAGGTTCAGGGTAGCGGGAGAACCTGTGTTGTTAATGAATTCATCCGTTCCTGGGTGGCCGGCAAATTCGAGTCCGCAACGTACCATCCATTCATTAAAACCTTCTAGCCAACCAAGTCCGCCACGACTGTCCAGGTTGATGTGAGATGGATGAACAATTTCTTTGACCGGGGAATCCCATCCAAGCCGAACTCCAGCTGAGCGGATATCGAAAATACCCATGCCCCGGGCTGGAATTATTGAGATTTGGAGATTTCCATTGTCGAGGGTAAGGAGTTCTACGCCTTCCTGTTTTCCTCCCCTAAGAATCTCTCGGGTAACTGACCACTGAGCATCAATGGTTTTGCCAGAATGAGAGGAGGAACTTTCGAGGTATTCGATTTTGCCTGAGAGTTTGAGCTGAGTCTCTGATTCCGATAATGAAGACTGATTATCGGAACAGGAAAGAAAGAAGGAAGTGAGGAAAAGTATGCTAAGTTTTTGTGTTTTCATGAACAAAAGGAGTGGTGGGTGGAAAGAAATCATCCAAATACTTCCTCCAGTGCAGCCCGCATAACTGATGGATCGGGATCTAGACCAGTCCAGTGTTTAACGCCTATCACGCCCTGACTTACCAACATGGCTAATCCATCAATCACCTTGCATCCCTTTGCTTTTGCATCCTTAACCAGATTAGTGGCAGGAGGGTTGGGGATCACATCGGCGACAACCATATTAGATGAGAGGCTTTCGATATCAAAATCGAGTCGGGCTTCAAGATCAGGGAACAGTCCAATTGAGGTGGCGTTTATAACAATATCGGTATCGGATGGAATTGAAAATCTGGTGTCCCAACTGGTGAAGTCGGCGTAGCAAGGCAGTTTATCCTGCAGAAGAGTAGTAAGCTCTTCTCCGCGTGCAGTTGAGCGATTTACAATGGTTATGTGTCGTGCTCCCGCTAGGGCGACTTCAACGCTGATTGCACGAGCGGCACCGCCAGCACCAAAAATGACCACTTTTTTATTTTTTGGATCAGTGAGTTCACGAAGGGAGGAGACAAATCCTTTACCATCTGTATTTTCGCCAATCCATTGGCCGTCTCGGCGCACAACGCAATTGACAGCGCCCATAAGTGAGGCAGATTCACCAAGCCCGTCGAGGTATTGGATAACATTAACTTTGTGCGGGATTGTGCAGTTGAATCCTTGGAAGCCCATAACCTTGGCTCCTTGAACGGCAGCCTCTAGGTCATTTGGACCCACTTCAATCGTGAGGTATCGCCAGTCGAGGTTATGGTGACGATAGGCAGCTTCTATCATAACCTGCGTTGGATTTTCGGAAATCGGCTGCCCAAAAGCAGCGGTAAGTTCTTGCTTGAAATTTAGTTCATTCATTGTTTTCCATTTATGGGTAAACTTCCAAATTTAGAAATTACTAAGAAATCGCAAGGATATATAATGAAGAAAAAAATGTACATATTTATAATTTCAATTTTAACCTCGTTGATTGTTGGATGCGGAGGCGGTAATTTAAGTGAGGGAAAAGGGGGAGGCACAGAAGGTGACAGCAAGGGTACAATTGGAGTTTCGGTCCTTACATTGGGAAACCCATTTTTTAGTGTGATTGCAGAAGGGGTGAGAGAGGAAGCGGCCAAGCATGGGTATGATGTGGTGGTAGTGGACGGTGACCGAGATGTTCAAAAACAGGCCAATCAAATCGATGATTTTTTAACCAAGGGAGTGGATGCTATTATTTTAAACCCCTGTGACCGTCAGTCAATCGGCCCGGCTATTGAAAAAGCAAACAATGCAGGAGTTCCGGTTTTCACCTGCGATTTAAAATGTGTTGCCGAGGATGCGGATGTGGTAAGTCATGTGGGGAGTGATAATTTGCAGGGTGGTAAATTAGCCGGTGAGGCTATGATTGAAGCACTGGGTGTACATGGAGGCGAGGTACTAATTGTACATTTTCCGCAGGCAAATTCCTGCCAATTACGGGTGCAGGGATTTGAAGAGGTTATTGGGAAATATAATCAAGGTTTAACGGAAAACCGGATTGAAGTAGTGGCTCAGTTAGATGGTGGTGGCGTTCGCGATGAAGGCTACAAGGTAACGGAGGACACCCTGCAGGCTCACCCCAATTTGAGAGGGGTTTTTGCGATTAATGATCCATCTGGGCTTGGTGCAAGGGCGGCATTGGAAAAAGCCGACAAGCAGGATCAGGTTGTGATTGTTGCTTTTGATGGTCAACCCGAGGGCAAGCAGGCGATCAAGGATGGAAAGATTTTTGCGGATCCAATTCAGTTTCCCGATCTTATTGGAAAGAAGACCGTGGAGCTAATGATGGAATACTTTGCCGGTAAAGAAGTTGAAAAAGAGGTTTTGATTCCAACCAAGTTATACAGGCAAGCGGACGGAGAGAACGATCCGAGCCTTAAGTAAATAGAAGGATTGGAATTATTATGGCTGAATCCATTCTTGTTAGACAGGATGCATCGTCTAAGGGGTCGGAGCGAACATTGGCTATCCTTGAATTTTTAGGCCGTTACCGAACCGGGCGGTCTTCCAGTGAAATTGCCCGGGCACTTTCTCTGCCAGTCAATAGTGTGGGCAGAATCACTGAGACTATGCATAAGCGGGGATGGCTTTATCGCCGGGAAGATGATCGGCGGTATGTATTAACCAACCGCGTAGCTGATTTAACCAGACCGCAAATTAATGATAAGAGCTTGGTTGTTTCCTCCTGGGACTCATTAAAAGAATTACGGGATGTAACAGGAGAGACATCTCAACTGATGGTTATGGTTGATGGGAAAGGAATGGTTTTGGAGCAGTGTGAATCTGATCAACCGATCAAGGTTTCAGGACGGATCGGTTTGCGAATTCCCTGTTATTC
Source organism: Opitutia bacterium (assembly GCA_018675995.1). Taxonomy (GTDB): domain Bacteria; phylum Verrucomicrobiota; class Verrucomicrobiia; order Opitutales; family Seribacteraceae; genus Seribacter. The sequence goes on from JABGWZ010000035.1 coordinate 6,477, forward strand.
CTGTGCCCCGGGCAAATCGATTTTGGCCGCTTTGCCGAGGGATGAATTGGAAAGCTATTTGAGTCTGGTAACTTTAAAAAAGTTTACCCCAAACACGCTGGCCACTCGAGCATTGTTAACCCGAAACTTGGACGAAATTAAAGCCTGTGGGTACGGATTAGATTTGGCTGAGGGATTGGCTGGAATTCACTGTGTGTCTGCAGTTATTCTTGATGATTATCATTATCCCGTGGGTGCCATTACGGTTATTGCACCTTCTTTTCGTCTGGAAGTTGACCGTTTCGAAGAGATTGGGGCTGCTTGTATTAGAAGTGCCGGAGCCATCCGCGAAAAACTACTTTCATAATAATTTGATTTTTGAGCACAGGAAATAAGTACCTTCTTGAATTGAAGGGAGTTAATAAGAAATTCCCGGGAGTTCACGCGTTAAAGTCTGTGGACTTTGAATTAAGGGGAGGCGAATGTGTCGCCTTGTTAGGAGAAAACGGAGCAGGTAAGAGTACCTTGATCAAGGTAATGGGTGGTGCCCATAAGGCAGACTCGGGTTCCTTATTCGTTGATGGAGTGGAACAGCATTGGGAAAAACCAACTGATTCATTGGATGCCGGTGTGGCAATTATTTATCAGGAATTTAACCTAGTGCCTGGATTGACCGCAGCGGAAAATGTTTTTCTGGGAATTGAACCGGCGGATTTTGGGTGGGTTCGAAAGAGCGAAGAAAAGGCAAAGGTAGAGGATGTTTTTAAACGAATAGGTGCAGAGATAGGTCCTAATGCACTGTGTGACAGTTTAACAGTTGCGGAAAAACAATTGGTTGAAATTGCTAAAGCCTTGGTTCGGGAAGCTCGAATTCTGGTGATGGATGAACCCAGTGCCGCACTGACCAAAAAAGAAGTCGAACAACTCTATCTTTTGATTGATGATCTCAAAGAAAGAGGAATCGGAGTTGTTTATGTGAGTCACCGGCTTGAGGAAATCGAGCGGGTTGCAGATCGGGCTATTGTTATGCGCGATGGGGCAAGGGCTGGACATTTGTCAAAGAGCGAATTAGACCGGGCTAAAATTATTGAAATGATGGTAGGGCGAAAGTTGGAAAATGAATTCCCCGAAGAAGAAAGAACTCCCGGTGATGTTCGACTACGGGTGAAAAACATGAATTTGGGTCTAAAGGTTCAGAATGTTTCCTTTGATGTTCGATCGGGGGAAATTCTTGCCTTAACCGGACTGGTGGGAGCGGGTAGAACTGAAACCGTACGATTGTTATTTGGTGCAGATATTGGAGATGCTGGAGAGGTGGAATTGGATGGTAAGAAACTCATTCTCCGTAACCCAAGTGATGCGATTGAATCGGGGATCTGCTTGCTCACCGAGGATCGTAAAGACCAGGGATTAGTTTTAGGACGGTCAATTCGTGAGAATTTTGGACTGCCCAATTTGACAAAGTTTTCCAAGAAAGGCTGGGTTGATGGACATACAGAAAAGGGCTCTTTTCAAAATTATGTGGAGAAATTGCAGATCAAAGTTTCTGGTCATAACCAACTTGCCTCTCAGTTATCAGGGGGGAATCAACAAAAAGTGGTACTGGCCAAATGGTTGGAAAGAAATGCTGAAATTCTTATCTTTGATGAGCCAACCCGGGGGATTGATGTCGGAGCGAAGTATGAAATCTATCAATGGATGAACAAGTTGGCCAAGGCTGGGAAGGGAATTTTGATGATTAGTTCAGAATTGCCTGAAGTTCTGGGTATGAGTGACCGTATACTGGTTATGAAAGAGGGGGAATTAATGGGAGAACTGAATAACGGACCAGATGTTACTCAGGAAACATTGATGGCTCTAGCCATTGGGGAAAAAGCTGAACAAGCGGCCTAATTTAAATTATGATCAAATGAAATGGATAAAAACAATATTCTCTTCCGATTATGGAATGCTTGGCGTCCTGATTCTGCTTTGTGCCTTTTTTAGCTGGATTACGTTTGAGGAACAGCAACCAGAAGGAGAGATTGGAGCTGAGCAACTCAGTCAATCAATAGCTGGCAAATTTACCGAACCCGGTCGGGTTTTGATTGCGGGTCGAAAAACAGATTCGGGGAAAGCCTTTACCAGTCGGTTAAATGAATTACTCCTGAGTAACGGATGGAATGTGACCGGAGTTGTTCAAGGTGGGCCGATTGAACTGGGAAAGGGCCTGCGGGCCGGTTTGGACGGGAATAATAGTATCGATTTACTTGCCTGCGAGCAGTATTTTGTACAATTAGCGGTGCTCGAGAATTTTCGCGATGCTCAAACAGGAAATTCGAAATTTCAGGTTATGGCTCCTCAATCATCTCATTGGCCTAATTTTCTAAAAACATCGAATTTATTGAATGTGGCCAATCAAATTGCGGTGATTGCAATTTTGGCAATTGGAATGACTCTAGTTATTATCACCGCAGGAATCGATCTGTCGGTGGGAAGTTTAATTGCAGTTTCCGCGGTATTGGCGACTTGGATTATTCGCGAGTGTTTTGGAGGGGATGAGTCCACTATTGCTGGTATGGTTACTGGATGTGGCCTTGCAATACTAGCCTGTTCAGCACTTGGCTTTTTCTCCGGTTCAATGATTGCTTTCTTTGGAGTTCCTCCTTTTGTGGCCACCTTAGGGATGATGATGGTAGGGAGTGGGTTGGCTTACATGTTATCGGGAGGCCTTTCCGTTTATCAGTTGCCTGAATCCTTCGATTGGCTGGGCCGTGGAGATGACTTTGCGGGAATTCCCAATGCAGTGATCTTGATGGTCTTTTTATATTTACTGGCTCACATTGTGATGAGCCGAACCACTGTGGGTCGATATATTTACGCAGTTGGAGGAAACCCAGAGGCAGCCCGTTTATCAGGCGTACCGGTGAAAAAGATTCTGTTATGGGTCTATGCGGGGTGTGGGGCTTTGGCCGGTTTGGGCGGAGTTATTATGGCCTCCCAATTTAAAAGTGGAGATCCGAAATACGGTTTAATGTATGAATTATACGTGATCGCCGCAGTGGTTGTTGGAGGTACCTCACTTTCGGGAGGTAGGGGCAAAGTTTTTGGTACTCTGATTGGGGCATTCATCATAGCGGTTATTCAAAATGGAATGAATTTAACTGGAGTCCAAAGCTACACTCAAAAAGTGGTTCTTGGTGTGGTTTTACTTTTAGCTGTCCTTCTCGATATGTTAAAGAAAAGAGGTTGGAAGTTAAGTGCCTAAGAAGAATGAGGTTGTTCAATCAATAAGATCGAGTCTGGCTTTCATGATGTTATAGAGTTCGTGGCTTATCCATGCGTCGGTTGCAGCGTAGTTGATCTGCGAGGGAGAGAGAGGCTGTTTTTCCCAGTTTGACAGTTGGGCCGATTTGGAAAGGCGTTGTTTGAAAAATATGGCGGTCAAATTACGGAGCCCAGTTTGCTCAATTTTGAGTGACTGGGCAATTTTGGCAATATCATCAAAACCTTCAGGGGAAAAGGGTTCGATTTTTTGAAGGTTATTCAGGTCATCTTTTAGAGCAACACCAGTCTTTATGATATTTGGATCTTCTAGTATCTCGATAAGCGGGCCGAGTTTCATAACGGGGTAAAGCCTGAACAGATAAGCCTGAGTCGAAGTGGCAAGTTGCAAAAGTGCTGGAGGGCTGTTCGGTCCCTTCTTGAAATTGGGCTTACATTCAATGTCGAATCCCAAGACTTTTTCGCTTTTGAGTGTACGAACAAAACTTTGGCAGGATTCGGTAGTTTCAGCAAATTTAACCGGCCCGCAAAAACGGATTATGGGAAGATCGTTTATTTCTTCTTTTTCGAGTCGTTTCGGAATTTCTTCATTTATTTGAAGCTGATTTAGCATTTTAATTAAACCTCAAATATTAATCCGTCATAAGCTACGATGACATTGTGGGGATGCGAACGTTGAGATGGAGAGCCTGGAATACCGGGTTGAGTTTCTTTAACCGCCATTTTGGAACGGTTAAGGAATTTTTTGGTATGACAAAGGAAATCATCCAATTCGCTGTCTGCAGTAGCCGGATCGTGATGAAAAAGTGCCAGGTTGCTAACCTTAGCTCGAGCGGCAAGCTCAACTCCCATTATATTACTAGAATGTCCCCAGTTCTCACGAGCTCCGATTGACTGATCGTGAGTGTAAGGAGCATCGAAAATGAGTAGGTTTGCACCCTGTATAAAGTCTAGAAATGGATAAGATTTACCATGTGCCTGACATGGATGTTCTGCATCTGTAGAGTAGACTACTGACTTTTCACCCTGATCAATCCGGTAGCCGTATGAGATACCTGGGTGGTTTTGTTCGTGAATAGAGATTTTAGAATCACAAACTGATATTACATCGCCTGGTGCATGTGTCTCGAATGAAATTTTAGCTTTGAAAGTATCGAAGGTTACTGGAAAAAAAGGTGCATGCATCTGATCTTTCAGTGCCTTCTCAATTGTTTTGTGTGAACCGTGGAAAATGATTTGGTTATCTGGGTCGTATGCGGGGCCAAAAAAGGGGATTCCCTGAATGTGGTCATAGTGAAGGTGGGAAAAGAAAATGTGGAAAGTTTTACCAGATGTTTGGTTGCCAATAATTTCTTGTCCCAGGGGATATAGCCCGGACCCACCATCAAAAATCAGATAATCATCCGATCCAGTTTCAATATGAACACACGATGTATTCCCCCCGTAAGTGTGACCAATATGAAATGGAAGTTCTTTCTCGACAAAACTTCTGATTTGGCCCTCTGAGCGAAGGTCTTTGCCGCGAGCCGCAAGTAAGCATTCAACCACTTTTTCAGATATGATTTGTGAGGAAGGTGCAATCGGGATGGATCCCCTAGTGCCTTTAAAGTGAACTTTCATTTATTTGGGTATATTTTTAGTCTCAAAATTTATTTGTCATTTGCAAACCAATAATAATTCAGTTGAAAGGAGATTTGCATTGGCATGAAAAACACTCTCTAATTAAAATCTATAAAATTTTATCCTATGACTCAGCAATACGACATTAACCAACCGATTTACCAAGTTGGGGATTCCCCTTTAAGTTTTTCCCAAATGCTCAATTATTTTATTGATCCTGCATATAAAAAGGGGAACTTGTCTAGAATTTCGGATATGCATGTAAAAACCGGTCGTCCGGTTAGTTTCAGGATTGATGATGATTTAACTCCGATGCCAGGTGCGGCACCAGTAACCGATGAGATTATCCGTTACATGCTCGGAATTGTACTTAGTGAAAGACATCTATCCATTGCTTTGTCCGATGAAAGTGCAAAGGATGTTGACACCGCCTTTGAGTGGAAGGAGCAGGGAGTGAATTTTCGATTGAATATATTTCGGGATCGAGATGGACTCGCTTTTGTTATGCGGGTTCTTGCCTCTAATATTCCACCCATAGAGGAGGTCGGTTTACCATCTGAGAAGATTTGGCAGGATATCACGACTCTGAAGCGTGGACTAGTATTGGTCACCGGGGTAACAGGAAGTGGGAAGTCTACAACTATTTCTTCTTTGATTAATCATGTTAACCTGCACCGTAAAACCCGGATTATTACCTTGGAGGATCCGGTTGAGTTTTTATTTGAAAGTAACAGTTCAATGGTTTCCCAGAGGCAGATAGGGCAAGATGTTGCAAGTTTTTCTGACGGATTACGTAGCGCATTAAGAGAAAACCCCGATGTTATTTTTGTTGGAGAAATTCGTGATACTGAAACTGCATCGCTTGCACTAAGTGCTGCTGAAACCGGTCACTTAGTTTTCTCGACATTGCACACCCGTGATGCGAAGGGTGCACTTAGCCGCATTGTTGATATGTTCCCTTCGGAGCAAACCAAGAGCTTATGCCTTCAACTTTCTTTCAGTTTATCTTTTGTCTTAAGTCAGAAACTTGTTCCAAGAGCGGATGGAAATGGAAGGATTTTAGCGATGGAAGTGTTGAAAAATATTCCTGCCCTGGGCAATCTAATTCGCTCCGGAAATTGGCAACAGGTTTATTCCACTATGGAAACGCAGTCTAAGGAAGGAATGATGACTATGGAGCAGCATCTTTTGCATCTTTATCAGCATGGTATAATTACCAAAGAGTCTGCTATTACTTACACAAATGAGGCGAGTTTAATTGAACGGTTGGGGTAGGCGAATCTATTGAAATTTGACCGTATCCTATAATTTGTTTTAATTTTCATTTATGAGATCATTAGCTTATTTATGTGCAGTAGTTGTTTTCATTTTTATGGTATCATTAACTTGGTTCCCATTACAGAGTTCGGACGGTCAAAAAAGTAGAGAGAAACATATAGTGGAAAGAACAGAAAAGGAGTGGAAAAAAATATTATCACCTGAGCAATTTCGAATTCTCAGAGAAGCCGGTACGGAACGCCCGAATGGTAAAATATATTTAGAGTTTAAAAAACAGGGTCCAGGTACTTACTACTGTGCAGGATGTGGTTTGGAGTTGTTTTCTTCGAAGGAAAAATTTGATTCTCGTTGTGGTTGGCCTTCTTTTTTTGATCCTTCCAAGGCTCAAAATGTTAAAACTTCGGTTGATTATCATCTAGGTTACCCAAGGACTGAAGTCCTATGTGTTGGATGCGAAGGCCATCTAGGTCATGTTTTTACAGGTGAAGGATTCGACACTCCAACTGATAAGAGATATTGTATAAATGGGACTGTCCTGAAATTCGTTCCTTTAACAAGTGCAAAAACTAAAAAAAAGGTAGATGTTGAAAATCAGAAAGTGGAGAGATAATCTTGCTCGAATTTAACTTGTTCGGGTCAAGCCAATCTTTTTGAACCAATTAATATAATGCGAAGTTTAATCCTTTTATGTTTTCTTTTCATTACATCGATTCAATTAAGTTACAGTGTGCATGCGGATGAACCCTTATCCAGTATTGTTAATGTGAAAATCCCTGGATTTAATGAAGATGGTTTCCTTTCTTGGGAAATTCATGCAAGCAAAGTTTCGCCTGCAGGCGATGACTTTTTTTCAGCTATACTCCCGACTATTCAGATCTATCGGGGGCAATCTATTCAGTCCACTGCTAAAACAAAGTCAGGAAATTTTAAACCAAAGACTGGTGAGGCATGGGGTAGGGAGCGAATGGAGGTAACAGCGGATGGTTTTCATGCGAAAGGAGAAAATTGGCATTGGTTTAACAAATCGGAATTAGGCTTAAATCAAATAATTTTTAAAAAGGGAACAATGATTACTTTTTCTCGTGGACTTGGTGGTTTTTTTGTTTTTGAGAACAGAAAGTCGGACTCAAATTGTTTGCCCGGTGACATAGATGTCAACAACAGCAAGAGAGCAGACCACCAACTTCCAACCATTGCCCAGGCCGATTATTTGGAGTTTATGTCTGTGGAAGAAAATAACCACCGCTTCTTGTTGGAGGGAAATGTTAGTGTTGAAGGAAATAATTTATATCTTACATGTGATAAAATTGAACTCTTATTTGTAAATGATGCAAATGGAACTTCGAGGCAGATCGGCAAAATAAATACCATGGAAGCACTTGGTAATGTAATTCTTCGCCAAGGTGGAAGAAAGTCCTATGCCAATGAGATGACATTGAGTGTGCCTGAAGGAATTGCAGAACTCCGAGGTTCATCTGATGGTGGAACTTTGGCGAGAGTCGTAGATGAGGAGTGGGGCGAAGCAGTGGGCGAAAAAATAATTTTGGTAAAAGGAAAAAGAATGGCTAAGGTGCTTAGTAAAAGTGGTCGACCACGAGTTATACTACCACCAATACCAGACCTTGGTTTTGACAAAATTTCCGGGCAAAAAAAATCTAAGCCATGAGTGATAACCTTACCCCTTGCTTAAAAGCTTTTGATTTACGAAAAAAATATAGTGGCAGAGAGGTTGTTCGAGGGGTTGATCTTGACGCTTATGGCGGAGAAGTGGTCGGTTTGCTTGGACCAAATGGTGCCGGTAAGACGACAACTTTTTCAATGCTTGCCGGTTTTTTAAGACCAACCAAGGGAAAAATTCTTTTAAACGATGATAACCTAACTAAATTGCCTGCGTATAAGAGGGCAAGAAATGGTCTGGTTTATTTACCTCAGGAACCTTCCGTTTTCAGAAAACTAACCGTGGAGCAAAATGTAAGGGCAATTGTGGAAACATTATCCCTAACCAAGAAAGAACAGGACATGTTAGTGGATAAGCGTTTGGCTGAATTGAATCTTGAACACCTGAGCAAGCAAAAAGCATATACTTTGAGCGGAGGGGAACGTAGAAGGTTAGAAATTACCCGTGCTCTCGCACTGTCTCCTAAGTTTTTGCTTTTAGATGAACCGTTTAGTGGAGTTGACCCAATCAGCGTGAGTGAAGTCACAACAATTATTCTAGATCTTAAATCAAAGGGAATTGGGATTTTTTTAACTGATCATAATGTTCGCGAAACATTGCGTGCAGTCGACCGAGCGTACCTTTTATATGATGGAAAAGTCCTTGCTCATGGCGACGCGGATTTTCTTCTATCTGACCCGAAAACAAGGGAAAAGTATTTAGGTTTAGATTTTAAAGTTTAAATTACTGAAATTTATGAGTACTCAACAAAAATCTCCAGCTGAATCAAAATACATCATTGAAAGCATTGCTGTCCGTGAATTTTATAAGGATTTTGGTTCTCAGTTGTGCCTGCGCCTTATCAATTCAGAAAAATCTTTAGGCAGAAGCACGATTAGAGAGAGAAGCGTAAATCGTCCGGCATTGGCTGTGACTGGATATTTTAAATATTTTGCCAATAAAAGAATCCAACTCTTTGGAGCTGGAGAAATGGCATTCTTTAGGGAGCAGTCATCTGCCAGGCGTAAAAATGTTATGGAAACAATGGTTGCTAAGAAAATTCCCTGTGTCGTGGTTTCCAGAAACCTTGCACCCGTTCCGGAAATGCTAGAGGTTCTAGAAAAGCACAATGTGCCTCTTTTTCGAACATCTCTTTCCTCTAAGGCTTTTACAACTGAAGTTACAATGCTTTTGGAGGAGAGGTTTGCCCCCCACTCCAGTTACCATGGTACTCTTCTCGATATCCGTGGAATCGGAACATTGATCAGAGGTGATAGTGGTGCAGGTAAAAGTGAAGCTGCTTTGGCTTTAATTGAGAGAGGTCATAGTTTGGTTGCAGATGATATTGTTAAAGTAAAGCTTCTCAGTGATCATACCCCGGTTGGGTTTTGTGATGATATGTGCCGAGGGTTCATGGAATGCCGAGGTATTGGAATAATTAATGTCGAAGAACTTTTTGGAATTCGTTTTGTACGTTTGGAAAAACGGATCGACTTGGTGGTCACTTTTCTTGAGGACTCCGAGGATAACGAGCCTGATCGAACTGGTTTAGAAAGGAAAACATTTGAGATCCTTGGTATTGAGGTGCCCAATATGGAAATTCCATTGCGAACGGGTAGAGATATGGCCCGTCTTGTTGAGGTTGCAGCCATGGTTCAGGCAGCTCGACAATTGGGTCATGATTCTGCAAATGATTTCAATGAAAAACTTTTAAGAAAAATGAATGGTTAAGGCAGAAAATCCTTTTTTGTTTTTTATAATTTTGTTCTAACTTGCCAATTATCAAGACTCTGGGTGGTTTCCTGTTTTTCTAACGTTTGGCAACATAAAAGTGCTAAAAAACTTATGGACTATCCATTGTTAATAACTTGTGAGGAAGTTTCTTTAAATCTTTGTTTTTTTTTCTTGGTTTCCCTGCTTTTTTTCTGCAATTATATATCTTCCCTTTTGTACCAAACCCCTAACTCTTGAACTTTTGAATTTTTTAAATTTATTTCGTAATATTTTGAAAATAAATAACTTACGCTATATTATTTATCCATTTTCTTTTTTTTGTTTCACTGCTTCTCTCTTTGCGGTAAACCAATGTTTAAAAGGGGGTTACAATCTCAATCTTCATCACAATTTTGTTTGTGAATAATTCCCTAGAAAATTAATTTAATGTCTCAAACAACAAGTAGCCCCGAAACCTTTTGGAGTAGCCTCCGAGATAACTTATTAGAAGTCATTCCTGCTGACACATTTCGCGTATGGTTCGATAACATTCGTGTTGGTCGTCTAGATGATGACGGTTGCGAACTAATTACTCCAAACGAATTTTCTGCAATTTGGATTCGCGATAATTATCTCGATATTATTAGACGGGAAGCCGATCGTTTAGTTGCCCGTCCATTTACGGTTGAATTACTGGGCGATATTGGAACCGATTCATCATCTGGAGGCGACCGAATTTCTTCAATACCTACCCCCAAAGCATCATCCAAGTCACGCATGACAGGACCTGCATTGCAAGGGCGCTCATTGGGAATTAATCCCAAAAATACATTTTCAAATTTTATAGTAGGTGGTGGAAGCGAATTGGCACATGCTGCTTGCGTTGCTGTTTCTAACGCTCCCGCCCACGCCTACAATCCATTGTTCCTTTACGGCGAAACCGGTTTGGGTAAAACGCATTTGATGCATGCGGTAGCCCATCAGGCCTTAAATCGTAACCCTTCCTGCCGTATTACCTATGTGTCGTGTGAGAAATTTACCAATGAATTTATTCGTGCAATACAAGAAAATTCTTTGACTAAATTTCGTTCCCGTTACCGAAGTGTTGATTATCTTTTGATTGATGACATTCAGTTCTTGGCTGGGAAAGAGAGGATTCAGGAAGAGTTTTTTCACACATTTAATGATATTTATGACTCCCAGCGCCAGATATTTTTAACCAGCGACCGACCAGCTGGTGAAATCGATAAGATTGAAAGCCGCCTTCTTTCTCGTTTTCAATGGGGACTTGTTACTGACATTCAAGCTCCAGACTGGGAAACTCGTGTTGCCATATTGACATGTAAAGCAGATGCAATGGGAATATCGATTGAACCGGAAATTATTGAGTTTTTAGCCAAGAGTATTGCCCGGAATGTTAGAAGGATGGAAGGTGCTCTTACTAGGGTAGCTGGGTATGTCGGACTCACTCGCAAGAAAGCTGATCTCGAAACTGTTCAAAGACTTTTGCGTGATATCCTGAGAGAAGAAAATTTAAGTCGGATTACAATTGAAACAATTCAGAAGAAAGTTGTGGACTATTATCATCTGCGTATGGCTGATATGCTTTCTCGTCGTCGTCCTGCAAATATTGCCTTTCCAAGGCAGGTTGCAATGTATTTGTCACGGATTCTGACTGAGCATTCTTTGCAGGAGATCGGTGGTGCATTTGGTGGTAGAGATCACGGTACCGTTATTCATGCCTGCAAGACGGTTGAGAATATGATGGATCAGGACGATTCAATCAAATATGCGGTTGAATACCTTAACGAAGAACTTTCCCAAACTATCGAGTAACTTTTTTTCCTTTCTTGTCTTTCTTCCACAATTTGTTACCTACTTGGTTGTATAAATTATGATAGACGAACCATTTGAATCGAACGAAACTAACAATTCCCCGGAATCGAGTGCAAGCTCTGCTTCCGAACCCTCTCCTGATCAAAAAAGAGAGATCTCAAGTTGGGTTGCTGATGGTATGGGCTTATCTGATATTCAAAAAAAGATTAACACGGATTTTGGAATCGTTATGACTTACATAGATGTCCGTTTTCTTGTGGATGACCTAAACCTGACTTTAGTAGATGAGGAGGAAGAAGCTAAGCCGGAAGATTCTGAAGCAGGCAACGATGTAAAAGAAGAGCTAAGCCCAGATTCTCCATTAGATGGTGATAAGGGTGGTGTTTCTGTTGAATTGGATACGGTTAATCCTCCAGGTGCTATGGCTAGTGGTAGTGTTGTATTTTCAGACGGCCAGAGTAAAAAATGGACACTCGATCAGTTTGGTAGACTTGGACTGTCTGGTGGCGATGAAGGTTACAAGCCGTCAGACGAAGATGTAATGGAGTTTCAAAAGCAACTCGATACATCTTTGCGAGGGCGCGGCATATAATTAATTAATCTACTTGGGCAGGAGTTTTTTGATAATCAGTTTTGCTGATTATTCCATATTTGCTCAGGGCAAGTCCTTTCCAATGTTTGTAATTTTTGGAAGTTAAATTTTTGTTCTAAGGTTCCTTTTATTTTTAGTTGCTGTGAGAGAAATATATTCTCCACGCATCTTCTCAACCTCAATAGCTTAGCCTCTTGTTTCTCTATCGTAAATTTATCAGCTTCAAATCGATCGGCTTGATCTTTTGACTTCAGGAAATTATCCCATGTATTCTGTGCACTTATAATTGAAAAAATCACTTCCTTTTCTTTTGAGTGAATGATTTCTGAAACTTTTTCGTGGTAAGGATTTACCAGTTCCGGGTATTTTTTCTTCAGCCTTTTTTTAAGTTCATCACGATAATTATTTTTTTGATCCAAGCTTAGTTTTTTTTCTTTTTGGAGTTTTTCTTTTTCTTTGTTGAGTTCTTCCTGTAGTTTTTTGATTTCGTTAATCGGAAAATCTTTTTTTAAACCGATTTCATTATAAAGGGCAGAAAAAATGGCTTTCTCTTCGTGGTGTGCCCAAACCATCAATTCTGACACTGTTGTATGTTCGATCTTTTTTTGACCTGCGGTTTTATTCGATTCATTGCTAAATAGGTTGGGTAAAATTTTTTCTATGATATTTTTTTTCCCGCCTTCTTTTGGTACATCTTTAGAGTCAGTCCCCATATATTTTCTAAGTAGTACATCGGATGTTTTTAAGGGAACATCGATGGTTTCCGAATGAATGCAAACATAAGAATGAGCTTCCATTAACGATGTTTTCCCATCTGCATTGTAGTCTGGTTTGTTTGTTTTTTTACCTATTCTCGAAATCCCGCAGAGTGCTTCCCAGAATGAGGTGCTATATTCCCTATAGTTATCCTCTCGGATATCTGGGGTGCATCCAGCAGCAACTCTACTTTGAATTGTGGAGAAAAAGCCTGCCCTTGCATGGTCAGTAAACTTTTTATCTGGATCTCCATCTTTGAAAATTACATTTGCGAACCCTCCACTGTAACACTGAACCATGATCAGAATAGTGGATTGATTTAAAGGGAGTTGATTAAGTTTCTTAACAAAATCCGTAACTTTTAGTCTCTCATTTGACCATAGGTACGCAGTTGTATTGTGAGGCGTTTTAGTAGGCCCCTTCCCTCCGTGCCCAGTAAAGTAGATAAGATTGTTACTTGGAGATATGTGTTCTTTTCTTCTATCGAACCATTGGTCAATGGATTGAATGGAAGACGACCCATTTGGTTGCAAGGTATTACTTCTGTATTGATGATATATCGTTTTTGAATTTCCAAATAATTCAGCGAGGACTTGATTTATAAATGGTACAGAGTAATTGGGATCAAAAAACTGCAAATCGCGGGAGCTATCATTTCCATCCGCAAAGTAAGTTTGCACATTTGCATCCTGCAACCCAAGATTTTGGCGTATTTTACGAAAGTATCTAATGTTACTTTCTAGTGAAACCTGATTACCAGAGGCTGAATATCCTCCTCCAAGTACTAAAACATGAGTGGGGCTTAAATTAGAGGATTCGGTGAGGTCGTAATTTGAACTGTGAATTGGGAGCACACCTTTAAGCGAGGTTTTACTGTAGGGTTCAATTGATTGTTTTTCAGCGATTGTAATATCTTCTTTATCCGTTGGACAGGCTAAGGCGCAGAGACTGAAAAAACAGAGGCTTTGCATGGCTAAAGTGCATATTGAGTTCACGACTCAGAATTAAAATCTTTTTAAAGGGATGCAAGCAACTAAGCTAAACGGTTCATGATTTATTTTACCTTAATCTGGTAGTTTCTTAATCCCACCCCTTACCTCACCTGCACCAACAGCACCAAAATTAGCCAAGAAGGACTCATCAATTGGTCTACTGTTGGGCATGGATAGCCATACTCGAAGTAAATGCCTTCTTTGCTTAGGGTTGGAAAAGTCTTCAAATGCAGTTCTCCTGTGTAAGGTTGTCCAGTTATTCAGAAACAAAACTTCTCCTCTTTTTAGAGTGAATCTCGTTTGCAATTCTTCTCGTTCACAAACGAAATCAAGGAAATCGAGTGCCTCTTTTTGATGGATTGAAAGGTATGGGCAATCAGGGTCTTGATCGGCTCTGTTGATCAGTACCCTGAGGTACGAGCAGGCAAAGTAACCATCTTTTCTCGAAAAAATAGGTTGTTCGCAGTAGAGGTGCAAATTAGCCTGATCTATTGTGTGTGTTTTATAGGGAAAATTTTGATAAAGTATATTATGAAGGTGGGGTTGTTCTTTATGAATAATTTTTTCAACTTTCTCGCTTTGAATAATTTGATTCTCTCCGCCAGATTTCGCCGGTTTTAGGCAAAGAAATCCAATGGCATCGCAACGATCTGTGTGGAAACTTAGTTTTTTGTTGGTGTTTGGTCCTCGGGTTCGGGAGTCATTTTCGTCAAGTGACTGGTTGCGTACGCTCAATAAAATATCACCTTGTTCACTTTGGGAAAGAGGAGTGCCAATCTTTCTGCAAAATTCTAAAAACCAATTTTTGGTTTCTTCTTCACTTTGCTGTCCTAATTTTGTTGATAATCGGAAAAATCCCTTATCACTTTCGAGGTAATCAAGAATTTGCAAATGAATTTCATTATCTTGCACAAATTCATTGGATTTTTCTATTTTTATCATAATACTAGCTTCCAAGAATATACAAATATGTTGCAAGTTAAATTCCACATTTTTAATGGTTACGCCAAGATCATATTTCATTAAAGTAACATTTATCTATTTCCTGTTGGCTTTTTCCGTCCGTGGAATGATACCCATTGAAGATTCTGCTATACATTCAAACTTAATTGTTATTCAACTACCCACTGGCATAGATTATGTGTCACGAAAAACAGGAGCCCAGTATCTTGATGCCAATTCTTTTTCTTGGCACGGTGAATTAGTCGGTGAACAAAAAGGCTTTCTTTCTTTTGCCAAAGTGTCCGGTGTTTTTCATGGTAGCCTGTCATTAACCGGTGGCGTATTTTATTCAATCAATGGCAAAGCTGGTAATCTCTCTATTGCTGAATCCGTGTCATTTAAGAAGAAAAGCTGCGGTGTATGTGCTTTCGTCAAAAGTGGCTCGCCTCTTCCTCCCGATCCTAGGATGGCAGCTCAACCAGCGAAGTCCTGGCGTAATGGGGATGCGAATTTGATTGATTTACTTGTTATTTATCCTGGCGTCGTTACGACAGAGGTCGGTGGGTCAACGGAAGTCGAAGCCTTAATTGCCGGAGCTGTCTCTGATTCGAACTTAGCGTATTCAAACAGCTTGGTTCCTCTTCAATTACGGGTGGTTCATACGGTTGAAATCAATTATACACCAACTGGGTTACTGGATACTGAGCTAAGTCGCTTACAAAATTCGAACGATGGTTATTTTGATGAGGTTCATGATTTACGTGATCAGTATGGTGCAGACCTTGTATGCATGCTTACAACTGATAGTGATGCCGGCGGATTAGCCAGCACTATGACTCATCCTAGCATGTCCTTTGAATCATCAGGTTTTAATGTCAATGTGTGGACCCAATTAGGTGCACCCAATTATACTTTGGCCCATGAGATCGGACACAATATGGGATGTCTGCACAATCGAGAAGATTCGACTTGGGATTCGGGATATGAGTTTTCTGCATTCAGTTTTGGTAAGCGTTGGATTGAGAATGGATTAGGTTATGGGACTATTATGGCATATGATACAACAGACTCCAAATACCCAAATACAATTCCTTTCTTTTCTAATCCAGGAGTCACTTATCTTACAACCGCTACTGGTAACATTGGAACGGAGGATAACGCAAAAGTTCTCGGTTTAAGTGCACCTTATGTTTCAAACTTTCGGGATGCTGTTATACAGGGAATTGTTCCCTCTGTACTCTCCTTGGGTTTAAACGAAAAGACGACTGGATCTTTCAAGGTCCGATTGGCTGTAAACCCACAGGAACAAATTGATGTTAATGTATCAATTTCGGGAGATAGTAATTTAATTCTTAGCGGACCAACTAGTATCCAATTTGATGAGAACAACTGGAATATACCGCAAACGGTAATGGTTACGGCAAAAGGCGACATGGATACTGCTAATGGAACTGCAACAGTATCATTTTCCTCTTTAATAACCTCTGCTCAAATAGTGGTTTCAGAAAATGATACTGGCTCTCATTCAGTTGACGACTACCTACTGAGTGGAGTCGTGAGAAATCAGTTGGGGCTGGGTGTTCCGGGGGTTACTCTTACCGTCTCTAGTTCAGGAATAACATTGGTGGCAGATACAAATGGCACTTTTTCGACTGATTTAAATGATGGGTGGAGTGGATCAGTTACGCCCGTTAAGGCAGGATATGTTTTTGAGCCGTCCAGCTTGAATATTAATTCTATGGGTTCAGATTCTTTAGGTCATGTTTTTAAGGCCGTTCGATCAAATGTTCTTTATGTGGATATAGATGCTACAGGTAGCGGGGATGGAACAAGTTGGAATGATGCCTATACTGATCTTTCAGAAGCCTTGGTATCCAAGGATAAATTTACTGAGATTTGGGTTGCAGATGGCATTTACCTTCCTGGTGATACCAGGCCTTCATCGTTCCTTCTTCCGTCTAATATTGCGGTATATGGAGGATTTAATGGAACCGAAAATGCCAGGTCTGAAAAGGACCCAAATATAAACATTACGATTTTGTCTGGAGATATTGGGTTGCAGAATGACAATTCAGATAATGTTTACCATGTGGTGATACCATCCAGTGGTTCAATTCTCAGTGGATTCAGGATAAGCGATGGTAATGCCAATCAAAACTATTCCAATGATGACCGTGGAAAGGGTGGAGGTCTATGGGGAGAGAGTTCCTCATTTTCTGTTTCAGACTGTAATTTCAGTTTTAACAACTCATATCAGGGGGGATCCGGTATGTATTTAAAAGATGTTAATGCAACTTTTATAAATTGTGAGTTTTATTCGAATACAACCGAATCATTTGGCGTAGGCGGGGCTGCTTATTTGCTGGATTCAAATGTGAGTTTTGCGGGAACAAATTTTTTTGTTAATTCAAGTCACCTTGAAGGGGGGGCAATTAAAGGGGAAAATTCATCAATCGATTTTAACAATTCAGAATTTCAAAATAACCAAAGTCTCACTTCGAACGGAGGGGGAGCTATTCACCTCACAAGTGGTACTTTCTTGTTCAACCAATGTGAGTTTAGTTCCAATTTTTCAATCCATGAGGGAGGTGCTTTATTTGCTGCTGACACGAACGGATCGATTATTCGATCCCGTTTTATCGGTAATCAAAACACAACTTCCTCTGGCGGTGGAGCGCTATACCTGACTAGTGCATCAGCTGTAATATCAGATTGTAATTTTTCTTCTAATATTACTCACGCAAATAATTTTGGAGGGGCTATAAAAATAGATCAGTCCTCACCATCAATTTCAAATTGTGCTTTTGTTCGAAATCAAAGTACCATCAATTCTGGAGGAGCTATATACATCGGAGCTAATTGTAATCCTTCTTTTATAAATAATACATTTTCGTATAATTCAGCGGCTATTTTCGGAGGAGCACTTTTTGTAGAAGATGCCGATTTGTCTATGGATACAGGATTATTTCTTGGAAATTATTCTAAGTATGGTGGTGCAATTGGAACACAGGGACTTGTTTCAGTTTACATAAATAATATGAAAGCAATAGGAAACGAAGCAAATATGACAGCCGACTCAAAGGCCGGTTTTATTTACTTAAATTCGGGAACTACCAGTTCAATATTTGTGAACAGTATATTTTTAGGTAATAAATCGTTGGGTAGATTTGGTGTTTTGAGACCTAATGGGTTAAGTAGATTTGTGAACTGCACAATTGTGGGGAATCAAGCAGGCACAGATGGAGGTGTTGTATTATTATTTGGGGGCGATTCTATCGAGTTGGGGAATTGCATTGTCTGGAATAACTCAGCAGTAACTACAGGTAATGATATTTGGGTGAATTCAGGCACTGCTTCAGCAAATAATTCCCTCTTTGATCCGACTCAATCTACAGGTTCTATAACGGGAACTTTAAATATTACCCTCGATCCTTTGTTTGTGGATGCAGATGGAGCAGATAATATTTTGGGTACGGAAGACGATGATGTTTCCCTCCAGTCAACTAGCCCAGCTTTGGATATTGGCTCAACCACATTTTCTAATTATTCTGCTATGGACATTGTAGGGGTTTCTCGAGGAGCTTCTCCAGATGCGGGTGCCTATGAGTTTTCGAATAATTCTGCTCCTTCCTTTTCGACAGCTTCAATATTTTCTGTTCCTGAAAATCAAACTTTGGTGGCCGATATTAATGCTACTGACCCGGATGGAGAGACTCTTGTATTTTCTATTTCGGAAGGAATTGACAGGGCCAAGTTTTTAATTGATTCAAGTACCGGTTTTCTTAGCTTCACTACCTCTCCAGATTTCGAAAACCCAACCGATTCTAATAAGGACAATATTTATGATGTTCAACTTGGGGTTTCAGACGGAACCGTTTCTGTTTTTCAGTCTGTTTTGATTACGGTTTTAGATGTTTCAGAACAGGGTTTAAACGAGTATTTTGTTATTGATGCAAGTCCCTCAGGCGGTGGCTATGTCTTGGGAAGTGGTACATACGAGTTTGGTGTACTGGCAAGACTGGAAGCTGTAGCCGAGTCGGGTTATTCCTTCTCGGGATGGGACGGTTATCCAAATGTAACGGACAGTTTCCTCGAAATTACTGTCGACGCGAACCAGTCGATTGTTGCCAACTTTGAGGTTTCTGATCTGCCCCTTAGCAAGCCTGATTTTTATGGGCCGAAAACATTTACCCAAATTTTAGGTTCACCTTTTTCTGGTTCATGGAAGGATGGACACCCTGCAGTATTGCAATCCATTGGAAACCTCTCTCATGTTATTTTAGCAGATGCAGCAGGTCAGTTTTGTCTTTCCATGAAAGATTCCGGTTACACCGGGTTGGAAAGCGTGACTGTATCTTCTTTAACGGATGGTAATTCAACTTATGGCCGAGTTTTACGATCGATGTTCCAATTGCAGGATTTGAATGTGGAATCCCTTTCCAGTAATTCATTAACCGGTTTGTATACTATCCGTCCCGAGCTTTCGACTTATTCTGCTTTGGATGCAAACCAAAGCACTGACGAGTCAACCGCCACACGAATGCTTATTCGTAATTATAAACACTTTGGCTTTGAGGAAGAAGACACTGTTGCTTATCTTGTATTTAGTATCAACGAGGTTGGTGGGACTAACACTTTTACCATTCAGGCATCTCAGCGTTATTTTTTTGATGATTCTGATGAAGGTTTTTTGGAGGATAATTCCTGGTCGAGCGATCATTGGCTTCAACTTAGCGAGGGCGAGGTTTCATTGGTAGCATCTGTCGCTCAAGCCACATCATTTCAATTTCTTAATCCATCTGGCTTAATTAATTTCTTTAATACTCCTGGAGACGACTTCAATCCAGCATCTATTCCCTGGCAGGCTAATTCTTTTGCTCCATGGCCTTTACATCCAGATACTGGAGAAATTGATGTGGATCCGCTTTCTGATAATCCTTTAATGCCAGACGGGCGTGATTACGATGAGGTCGATGAAAACTATCAGTTGCAATTTGGAGCAGGCTCTTCTGCAACTGCAATCGCCTCCGTATATTTAGATTACATCGAAAGTGCTCTATCTGCTGCCGGTGAGTCATTACGCTATGACAAGTCACTTTATCTTTCAGTTCGTGAAAATATGATTTCACATACTGTTGGTGCACTTGATGAGTATAACTCTGAATTGGGTTATCCCACAGTTCCGATCGTTTACTTTACAAATGCACAGGATTCCAATGGTTCCTATCACCCCTTTATGGTTGTTGGATCGATAAACGGTACGGGTGGGCCCAACTTTTTGACTGATGTTCCCCGTCCTCCTGGAGATGGAAGTTCGGGTGAATATGCTGAACAATCAATTACGCGTAACGCTATACTATCTACAGTTTTAGCTAAAATACCTCTCAAGGATTACGGATTAGCTTCCACGCTTTTGGATAATAACCTTTCAGATGTTGGATCTTTGTTAGTAGATTCGGGAACTGGAGAAGTCCCTTCGGTTTATAACTATGCATCGAATTCAGTAAGCGGTATTGCTGTTGATGGAGTGAAAATTTATCCATCTTTAAACAACACCCTTTCATTTGCCCAGACCAATGCTGAGATTTCTTCAACCGGTGTTCATGTCGGTCAGGGTATGGGTTTGCATTATCATGCGGATGGTCATTCTTTCAATGGAAGTGGTATCAATCTTTACAATTCCGAAGATTATGTTGGGAAGCAACACCCACCTTTGATTGGTTTTTCTCTCGATGGGTTGGCTTTATACGGAAAATATGAGATTGAGTATTCTAGTATGCACGGATTTGGCAGTCCACTTGACCAGTTTGGGAGTCATTCGCATGATGGGTACGGGCCGCACTATCATGCACATACTGCTGAGGTTACTGATACCTGGCAGGGAGAGGATCACAATTTCACCAAGCACTTTCTATTAGTTGGTGCATACCGTGGTTTAATTAATGATATTCCCGGTTTTCAGAACATTAACACCAATCAGTTAAAAGATGACACTTTAAAAAAATATGTGGGAGCAATAGGCACCTACACAGGCGCAGATTTTAATGATATTCAATACACCGTCGATCTAACGGCAACAGATAATGGTACGGTGAATGGCGGAGGTATTTTTGATGTTGGTGCACAGGTTAACCTCAGTGCAGTGGCAAACACAGGGTATACATTTGTGGATTGGGTCGGCGATTTGAATTCTTCGGAGAATCCATTGACAATAACTGTTGATTCAAATCTCTCTCTTACCGCAAACTTTTCGTTAATTGTAACCGAACCAGATCCATTTGAATTTAATGCCACCGTATTGAGCGTGGCAGAAGATGCCCCTGTTGGCAGGGAAGTTGGATACGTGTACCGAACGAGTGGAGATCTTAATCGAAGTGTTGTTTATACATTGGAGAATGATGGATTTACTTCTTCTTTCAGTGTGGAGAGCAACGGTTCAATCCTGGTCGCCAGTGAGCTTGATTATGAAAGCAATACGAGTTTGCCGATTACGATCTTGGGTACCGAGGGTAACCGTACACTGGTTAAGCAATTTACCGTAAGTATTATAGATGTTAATGAGACTGAGCCCCCAGTGGAAGAACCAGATTCATTTGAATTTAATGCCACCGTATTGAGCGTGGCAGAAGATGCCCCTGTTGGCAGTGAAGTCGGATATGTGTACCGAACGAGTGGAGATCTTAATCGAAGTGTGATTTATACCTTGGAGAAC
>JABGWZ010000282.1 GCA_018675995.1 Opitutia bacterium
AATTTCACTGGAACGGAAAGGTTGAGGGAAGAGAATTTCAATCTACTGTATTTGGTGGGGGTTCAAAGGGACTTGCCGTGGATGAGGGTGAAATGAGCTTGGAGTCAACTTTCCTTCAAAGGCAGATTGATCGCAGGCTTGATCCAAATTCCAAAAGTATACCTGGACCGCTTATGGAAATGCTCGAAGTGGTTATCGCAGAAAAAACAATATCACCCTTGTTGAAAGCTTACCTACACCGTGAAATTGTTGAATTAATGAAAAATAAACCCGCGTCTTGGGGAGTTGCATTGAGTAATCAACTTCTTACAGACTATGAAAGTCTGGTGAATTTAGTCAAAATCAAGATTCGTCCTACGGATTGGATGGATAAAAAGTTGAATGCTGAACTCTCTGCTAAACTCAGTGCGTTTTATAATCAGGTTGGTATTAGGGATTACTTTACTGAAGCTAAATTTACATTGGGAATCCTTCAATCATTACAAAAGGCTGATTTTTCCTATGTCGGGCACGCAGATTTACAGGGTGGAGCTAGATATACCGACGGTAAACCTAGCATCAGTTGGGGATTATCTAATCAAAAAGGGAAATTTATAATTACTAAGTCGACTGGGTCAGGTTTAGTTCCATACAGTCCACTTATTGAGACCAATCCGCAGTTGGAGGAAATTCTTGCCGATGGATACACAAAGTCTAGTTTAGCAAAAGATAGTTTTGGAACTGTGGGTGATTTTCTTCCATTGGATTTCTCTAACTAGCGATGGTTTATCAAGAGAAATATTCAGTTTCCAAAAGAGGCCAAGTAACGGGTCCTTTTTCCGCAACCGAAATTATTGATCTTCTGCGGATGAAAGAAATAAGCACGATTCATAAAGTTAAATTAGGACAGGATTGGCTATCGGTTTCTGATTTTATAGACCAGTACGAGAAAGGGCTTCTTCCTGAACAAAATTTAGAAAAAGTTTTTGAAGACGAACCAGAAGAACCAGTTGGGGTTGCTGAAGTTGAGCCCGAAACCGAACCCGAAACCGAACCGGATCCGGATCCGGAGCCTAAGGAGATTGAGGTCCCAGAACCTGGTCCGGCAACTGAAATTCATATTAATCGATCAGGGACCCAATTCGGTCCTTATCTTCTGAAAGAGTTGAAAGACTATTTAAAGGCGGGTAATTTGCGATTCAGTGATATGGTTTGGTTTGATGGTGTTTCCGAATGGGTACCGCTTTCCAAGATACCTGGAGTCGCGGAGGGACTTAGTTCGCTTGGCTCAGCAGCACCTCCACCGCCAAAGCCTCCACCCGTTCCTGCTGCCCCTGTTGCTCCTCCTCTTTCTCCTGCTGCCCCTGTTGAAGCGATTAAATTGGTTCGAAAAGAAATCAAACAAGATTCTGAATCACCTGTTGAACCTGATGATGAAGAAAAAGAGGAAAGCATTCCAAATGAAGAAAAGGGACTTGGGACAGATGGTTTTGCTTCACATGGTGCAAGATTTTTGGCTGGTTTAGTTGATGGTATCATTATTCTTTCGGTTGTAGGAATTTTACTTGGTATCGCAGGGGCAGTTTCCCAATTTGATCTCACATTATTTACAGCTGGAGTGTTTGCCTATTTTTTACTTGGCTGGCTATATTATGGGTTAGGCGAATCTTCAAAACTAGGCGGATTTATTGGTAAGAGAATGTCAAAAATTCGAGTTGTTCGTCTTAGTGATGAAGCAGTTCCAGGCTTTGGATTATCTTCTTTTAGGGCTCTTTTGAAAATTCTTTTTTCTTTAACAATTATTTTACCCTTGATGGTTTTTCTGACCCCTCGGCGTCAAGGCCTTCATGATTTGGTTTGCGGCACAGTTGTGAAGGGGGAAGGAGAGACTTAATTTAAAGCTCAAACAATATAATCAGATGAAAGGACTAATTAAATGGACGGAGGAGTAGGATTTGATGAACCTGAGTTAAGTTGGTCAACTCAAGATATTGAGCAGAAGATTGGCTTTAGCGGCGGTCGTTACACTGACACTAATGCATTCTTCACCTTTTTAGTGGGGCTAATTTTATCCACGCTCTTCTTTTTGGTCCTAGAATTTGTAATTGGAGATTCTGGAACTGCAGCTGAGTGGAGAGAACTGAACTCAGAGATGGTGACACTCGAAGATGGTACTCAGGAAGAGCAGGTGCGTGACATACCCTTGCATGTAGGTCTTGCTGATAAATTTATTAACCGAGGGATTGGTGGATATTTAATGGGAGCTGGGATCACATTGCTTTTTTTCTGGGCACTAGCAATTCTTTTTGTAAAAGGTAGAAAAGTTAGTTTTCAAAGAAAAATTTTAGCCCTGAATTTAATTCCACAAGATCCTAACTTTTTCCTCAATAATGCCACTGCTAGAGACGCACTTTTAAGAATTCGTGGTCAAGTTGATGACCCCAAGCATTTTTTGCTTCTTAACAGGATTGATGTGGCTTTATCAAATTTGCAAAATATTGGTGAAATTAGTGAGGTTGCCAGTCTAACAAATGCACAGGCTTCAATTGATGAAGATCAGGTTTCAGCGAGTTACAGTCTTATTAATGGATTTAATTGGGCGATTCCTGTACTTGGGTTCATTGGTACAGTTTTGGGTTTGGGATCTGCGATTGGAGAGTTTGGTGTTACCATTCAATTAGCTGACGATGTGGATAAGTTGAAGAATTCTCTTACCGATGTTACTGGCGGTTTGTCTACAGCGTTTGATACCACACTTCTTGGTTTGGTTGCTTCAATAGTAGTTCAAATGGTTATGACTTTTCGTAAGAGACAGGAGTTTCTTCTTCTTGATGAGTGTAATGAGTACTGCCAAACTTATGTGTTGGCAAAACTCAAGCTTGAAAAATCCGGAAGAGGGAGATCTTAAAGTTCTGAAACTTTTTGTAAGTAAGCTCTTTTTAAGGAATTTAGATGGGGAGAAGCAGTCGGAATAGCGAAGAAAAGGTTAGCTTCTTTGCTTTTCAGGATATCATAACAGCGGTTATCGGTATACTTGTTCTCATTGCTTTAATCCTAGCTTTACAGGTTAACCCGAAAAGAGAAAACGAAGGAGATAATCCAGGAAACAATACTGCACCGGTTGAATTGATCGAAGGAAATAAAGATGGTGGAGGAAATGCTTCAATTGTTGTGGTAAGTGAATTTAACGCTTCCGAAGTAATCGAGGAGATTGCAGAGTTACATCAAGAAATTTCCGAAGAAAAAAGAGACTTCCTTGTTAGAAGTGAGGTTAAAAATAGTGAAATTGAAACTCTTGCTGAGGAATTGAGAAAACTGAATCTAGAACTAGAGGTTTTTAAAAAGAAACTCGGTATTGAAGATTCAAATGAAAGCAAGGAGACCAAAAAGAAAATTGATAGCCTTGAATTAATGATTGATTTGGCAAAAGTACAAAAGAATGAACTGCAGGATGAAAAAAATGGTCTTGAAGATAAGATTAATGCCCGTGTTTTACGCTCTATAAAAAATCTCACTGAGCTTGAATTAGAAGAATTAGATTCGAAGCTTAATAGTCAGATGGAACAACTAGAATCCCAAATCGAAAATGAGGTTAGGGTTATTCCTAAAGAAAGTGATCTTGGGGAAAAACCGGTTTTAGTCATTCTGGGTGCTTCTGAATTTACTATTGGCATTTTTAATGGCGAACAAAGAACTGTCCAAGTAAGTCCTGCTACATATTATCAACAGCTGGGTTCTGCTCTCAATTCTTACAATAAAAAGAAAAATTTCTTTGTTTATTTTTTCCGTCCATCCGCTTGTGAAATAACGATAACCAATGTTCCTGGAAGAAATGGAATGATTCAAAAAAATCTCTTCAAATTGTTATGTGATCCCAAAAATAACCTTACGCGTATGCTCGGTTTTAAATATGGATTTGAGCCAATTCATGAGGAGGCTGCAGTTTTATTTACTGATAAAACACCGGATCCATTTGTTGAGTTTTTTCCCAATCCGTAATTTTGATTCAATGGTTGGACTTTTAAAAAACTGAGACTATGGCTAGGCAAGATGATGAAGGAGGAAGCTTGGACATGTTGCTTGATACTCTGTGCAACACATTTGGAGGGATTATTTTAATCGCTCTTCTTCTTGCACTTAGTGTTAATAAGAAAAGTGTCGAATTATACGATAAACTGGTCAAGACTGACGATAATCAGTCCGACCTCATTAGGGAACGGGAGCAGCTTAGAAATTCACTTTTCGACTTGAAAGATGAAAATATTGAAATCTTGGAAGATCTTGAAGATGATGCTTATTCGAAACGAGAGGAAATAGAAGAGATTAAAGATAATTTGGATGACTTGAACAGCGATTCCTCCTCTTTGGAAAAATTGGCACAGCTTGAAAAAGAAAAGCTTCGGGATATGTTAGATACTGAATTTGCGATTGAAGAGGAGCGACTGACCATGGAGGAAGAGTTAAGTCGTCTGGAGGCAATTTTCGAACATCAGGAATTGAGTAAGGAGTTGAAGAAGAAGCCCTATCGTAAAGTAAGCCTTCCTCAACAGAAGGATACGCGAAAGAAACCTCTTCCAGTTATTGTTGCTCACGGCAAAATGTATCCGATGATTTCAATCAATATTGGATCTGTGGAGAAAAATGAGGAAGGTCTTTTGTGGAATCAAACTCCGGACGATCGATTTCAGGTTAAGGTTGACCCAGAAAAAGGAGTGGATCCCATGAATGATGATGCCTTGGATTTATTTCTTTCTTCGGTTCGTGATGCCCCGCGGTCTGTTCGCCAGGATTTTTTCTTGAACCTTTTTGTTTATTCAGATTCAGAAAACTTCGCTATTTTTAATAAGATTCGGGATGAAGCAGTTCTGAGAAAGCTTGATTATAATTGGATTCCAATCTCGGAACTTCCTCTAATTCTACGATCTGACAATGTTCCTTGGAAGGTGCAGTAATTTATAGAGTTATTCTTAATGCTTTAAATAATCATTGAATCGATTTCATGAGGTATCCGATTTAAAAATTATAATTTTTTGTCCATATTTTAAGATTTGAGGCAGAACTGTATTGTTATGTCCTGTAAGAAATATTTATCTTTATCTCGAGAACTATTTATCGTTGCTATTCAGTCCCTATTTGAAATGGACGATAATGTCTCAAGTACAGGTCATTTTTCTTGCATATACTCTTATGGAGTTCAAAGTTAAGCGAATGTCTAAAGAACTTCTAATATCGCTTGTTCTTGGAGCAGTTTTGCTTTTTTGCATTGCTTTTGGAATTTTTCAAGCATCGCTGTTATCCAACCCATTTTTTCTTTTATTTGGCTTGGCTATTATTTTGGGCCAAGTGATAATGGCTCACTTAGCATTTAATCAATACAAAAACCTTTCAACCCAAACTACTAACGAAAGTATCGACAATGAAGAAGGAAGAGAAGAAGGAAGAGAAGAACGAGGAACCGACGGATTCGACGACTGAAGAATCCTTAACTGAGGAAACTACCGAGGATTCCCAATTGAATCCGAATCATCGCACCGTTGCGATTTCAAGTCTGATTGCTGGTTATGTTTTGGCTGTTGGTTTTGCTATTCTTTTGCTGACTGGTTCAGATACTGAAGAAGTTGTTTCTAATTCTTCTAATATTGAGGAAGGTGAAATTGTTTCGGCAGCTGATGTAGCAGTAACTGAAAATTCAATTATCACTTTGACAGGAGGGGGCAGCATACCTTGGCCTGCAGGTAAACTTTGGATTGATCCCGGCTACACTGCGATAGTTGGTGATGAAGATCTTACAGCATTCGTTCAAACTGCTTCTTTTGTCGATGTAAATACTCCTGGGCTATATAAAGTCATCTACACTATTATGGATCCTAAAACGGGTAAAGTTATGGATTCGGTTGAAAGGTTTGTAACTGTAAATCAGGGTGGGATTATTTCCGGTGGAAATATCGCTTACAATGACCGCTTGGAAGGGGTTGTTTTGGGTGATGAGAAAATTACCGCTGTGATTGGAGATGATGATGATGATATTGTTTATGTCGATAACGATGATCGCCACCTTCGTTTACATGGAGACACTAGAGGTGGAGCATTTGGAGGCAATGGTGGCAACGGGAGGATCCGGGGTAGTCGGACTAGGGTAGTTGAAGACGATGTTGATGTCGGACTACTTGACCGAAGGCTAGCTGTTTTAGATGACGAAGATTTGCTCATCATAGAGGATGATGATCCGGTTGCTAGGTTGGATCGTAAAGATATTGGTCTCGATCGCGGTGGGAATGATCGTGTTAATGTTGGAAATTTCGTACCCGATGCTCGTCGTGGGGATTTCGATGATGAAGAATTAGGGGCAGTTGGTAATTTTGATAAAAATGGTGCCGGATTTGGAAAAGGTACTATGCCCGGGGTTGGGCAAGGTTCTGAAGTCTATGCCTACAACTTTCCTTCACAAGGTGTTGGGGCTGGAATAGGTAGCCCAGCAGTTGGTGCAGCCGCTGGATTCGCAGGTCTTGGAGCAGGTATTGGACAGGCAGTAATGGACGGACAGGCAGTTCCTGCTCTTGGTGGTATCGGAACTTATGTTCCATCTGCTCCTACACAGCCAGAGGGACCAGATTCTGATCAGGATGGAATTAGTGACGCTATGGAAGCTTCATTTAGAACAAACCCTCAATCCAGTGACACAGATAAGGATGGCGTGAGCGATGCCGACGAAGTAAAGGGAATGTCAAACCCTCGCGATCCTCGTAGTAAGCCAGGTACACCTGCTCCTGGCCCTGATAATGATCAAGATGGTGTACCTGCATCCTTGGAATCATTATATGGATTAAGCCCTTCAAATTCTGACACTGACGGGGATGGGTTTAGTGATGGCGAAGAGATAGCTGCAATGACTAGTCCAACTAATCCAGCTAGTAACCCTGGTGAAATGGGTGGGCCTGCACTTGCAGTTGCACCTGGAGTAGCCGGTGGCGTAGCAGGTTTGGTTGGTGGGGCTGGAGCTGGAGCTGCTGCAGGATTAGTATCCGGACGAGTATCTCATCCATTAGGGTTAGGCGTAGCTGAGCCCGGACCTGGTTACGGTCGGGGTGGAGACGGTAATGGACACGATGAATGGGATTACGATCACCTTCCCAAAGATGGTAACCTTTTCATTATGATGCATGTCGACGGCAGTGGCTCTATTCTTAGTACAAGAAAAGCTCTTGAGGAAATGAAAGAAACCCTCCTGAAAAATGCTTTACTTCCCTACTACAAAAACGACGAAGATCTTTATAATCGTCGAGTGCTTGTTGTTGATGGCGAAGGTGAGCGTACTCTGAAATTTTTTACAGATGCTGCTAAAAAGGAAAATGTTCTTGCTCTTGTTTTTCAAGATGAAGCACAACCCGCGTATCATTTACCAAATTTTAATCGTAAACCGGAAGACCATTACATAGACGATCTGGAAGAGCTTCGCGAAGGTCTCAACGGATATGGAGGACTTTACCGGGGTATTATGTTTCAAGTGGATAGAGGAAAAACATTCGCCAAGTCATTCAAGGAGTTTGTTGAAAATGCTTGGCGCGGAGATGGTTACCTTTCCGGAGAGGGAAACAACTTGAAGCCTTATTATTGGCAGGAAAATAGTGATAATATTCGAAATAGGGACGGAATTGTGTTTAGCGATGAATATCATGTCAATTCCGAGGGCGATCCTGCCTATTACATGAATTTGATCATGGAAGCTTCGCGCAAAATTGGTTTGGATCTCGGTAAATATGGAGGAGGTCAGGAAGATGGGCGTTACAATGCTAAG
>JABGWZ010000034.1 GCA_018675995.1 Opitutia bacterium
CTTCTCCTGCTTATGTCCCGGTCATTATGTCGATTATTTTTGCGGGTGCACCGATGGTCAATGCAGTGGTAAGCACTACTAAGGAAGGAAATTGGTCCTATGTGAAATGGCCCTTCGTGCTGGGGATTGCGATGGCTGCTCTTGGTGGATACTTGATCACCAAGCATGCACCCAAGCCGCCGAAGGTGCCCTTAGATACGGTCGCGACTAAACCCTCTTAAGGTTGAGCCATGGAACAATCGGCTGATTTAAAATCTGCTGATCAACCAGATACAATTCGCTGGCCAAAATTTCAGGCCATGTTGGGTGAATTGGTGGAAAAAAATAGTTTTCAACAATCTCATTGGCCTCAAATTAAGAATGTGAGTCAACTGGATGGTTTTGCCCAGTTTCAGGAGCAGTGCCCATTTACCACCAAGGATATGTTGGCTAAGGATCGGATTGATAATCCGCCATACGGAACTAACTTAACCTATCCCTTGAATCAATACACCCGCTTTCACCAGACCAGTGGTACTTTGGGAGTCCCAATGGCCTGGCTTGATACGCCGGATGATTGGCAATGGATGTTAGGAAATTGGGATTTGGTATTGGAAAATGCAGACGTACAAAAAGGGGAAAAGTGTTTTTTTGCTTTCTCCTTCGGTCCTTTTTTAGGCTTTTGGACTGCTCACGATGCCGCTACTCAGAGGGGCTGCTTATGCATACCAGGAGGAGGCCAAAGCAGTGAGCAGAGATTAAAAACGATTCTCGAGCAAAAAGCGGATCATCTTTTCTGCACTCCTACTTACGCACTTCGATTACCCGAAGTTGCCGAAGAAGCCGGAATAGACTTATCTAATAATCATTTACGCTCGATCATTGTTGCGGGGGAAACGGGAGGAAGTCAGCCTGGTCACCGGGAAAAAATCGTAGCACAGTGGAATGGTGCAAGGGTAATTGACCATTACGGGATGACAGAAGTAGGCCCGGTGGCATATGAGATTCCGGGCGGGCAGGGTGGATTACGCATTATTGCAGACAGTTACTTCCCTGAAGTCATCGATTCAAAATCTGGACTTCCGGTTGCTGAAGGTGCACTAGGGGAACTCGTTCTTACAACCCTTGGACGAACAGGGTGTCCCGTTTTGCGCTACCGAACGGGTGATTTGGTAAGATTGGAAACCGGAATGGATCAGCAAGGAAATCCAATATTTGATCTGATTGGGGGAATTTTAGGGCGTACGGATGACATGGTTGTGGTACGCGGAGTAAATCTGTATCCGGCATCTGTGGATGCGGTAATTCGAAGATTTAACCAGGTTCGTGAGTATCGGGTATACAAAGAAAATATTGGTTCAATGGCTGAAATAAAAATTAAAGTGGAGGCGGAACCCGAAATTGCAAAATTAGTGGAAGCGGAATTAAAGGATGCTTTCTCTCTTCGTATACCTGTAGAGTCAGTTGATCGCGGTACCTTTCCGCGATTCGAAATGAAAGCAAAAAGGTGGGAAGACAAATAAACAGAGAAAGAATCAATTTATGGAATCATTTTTAAAACTCACAAATTTATCTAAAACTTATCCTTCACCCGAAGGAGAAGAACCCGTTGATGTATTTAGTGGAGTAAACTTGGAAATCTCAAAGGGCACTTCTGTTGCTATCGTCGGTCCATCAGGATCCGGGAAGAGTACGCTTCTTAATTTGATTGGAACTCTTGATCAACCCGATGGTGGAGAGATTTTGGTTGATGGTAAAGTCACTGGAAGCCTTACGGCAGACGAAGCCGCAAGTTTTCGTAATCAATCGATCGGCTTTGTTTTTCAGTCTCATCATCTTTTACCTCAGTGTACTGTTTTAGAAAATATTATGGTTCCTTCATTAGCTGGACTGAGTAGTAGGAAGGGAAGCGAATTGAAAGAACGAGCCTACGGATTACTTGAAAAGGTGGGGCTGAGTCATCGAGCCAATCATCGACCTGCAGAAATTTCTGGTGGTGAAAAACAAAGAGCATCAGTTGCACGTTCTCTTATAAACGAACCTAGTTTACTGTTAGCGGATGAACCTACTGGGGCATTGGATAAGATGAATTCCGAAAAATTAATCGAGTTGTTAATTGAGCTGAATCAAACCCTTGGGCTTACTCTTTTAATGGTTACCCATTCGCTTGAGATTGCCAAACAGATGAAGCAAACCTACCTGATGGACGAGGGAAAACTTAATCTGTTTGAAAAATGAGCCTTTGGAAAATAATAGTTAAGAATTTATTTTATTTCCGTCGACAACAAGCGGGAGTAGCGATGGGGGCAGCTTTGTGTGCTATGGTATTAATTGGTGCATTAATGGTGGGCGATTCTGTCCGTGCGACTTTAGCAAAGTTGGCAGAAACGAGGATAGGGCAGGCGGATATGGCTTTGTTGGCCACCGATGGATTCTTTCGAGAAGAATTGGCAAGGGAGATTACCACCAAGTTAGGAAACGAAAACATAGTGGCGCCCATGGTGGTGACTCGCGGGACTGTTTCTTTGCCCGATGGGTCGAAGAGTGTCGCAAATGTCCAAGTTCTAGGAGTGGACGAAAGTTTTTGGAAATTAGCCCCTGATCCAGATCATACGCCTACGGGAAGATGGGCGGTCAAAAAAAATTATCCTCCTTGGGACACCGGTTTTTTTTACGCGAATGAACGATTATATAAACAATTAAAAGTAGTAGATCAAAGCAGGCTCATTTTACGGATCGAAGAACCAAGCCTTTTTTCAAGAGATGCACCTCTATCCGGTGAGCGAGATAATAAATTTGTTTCTTTTAATGGAAAACTCGGCGGCCCTGTTAATGCGGATGGATATGGCCATTTTGGCCTTCAAGGAAACCAGAAGGAACCTCTTACTCTATTTGTTCCGATAAAGACTCTGCAAAAAAGAATGTTTCGCTCGTTTGATGAAGAAAGTGGAGATACTCATTTTTCTAATTTTCTTTTACTTGGAAAGACAGGAGAAGGTCATATCGATGAAGAACAGGCACGAAAAGCATTGGGACAATCCTGGAGTTTAACCGATGCGGGAATCACAATTAAGTCGATGCGCGATCAAGTGAATTTTTCCATTCGCACAAGGCAGGTATTTCTTAATCAATCTATTGAAGAAGCCGCCTTTTCAATAGATTCAAATGCGACTGGTGTCCTTACTTATTTGGTAAATACGATTGAGTCAGAAGTAAGAGATGGTAATGCCAGTGGATTAATTCCTTATTCAATGGTGAGTGCGACTGATTCGAAATCGGTGAGTTTTTTACCCGATGACTTAGGGAACGAGGAAATAATTTTAAACCAATGGGCAAGTGAGGACTTAAAGGTAAAAATTGGTGATGAGATCACTCTCAGATATTTTTCAGTTGGAGAACGTAGAAAATTACTGGAGGAAACAAAAAAGTTTACCCTGCGAGGGATAACTCCTATTCCTCCTATTATACCAGAGGGTGAAGAAAGCGATTGGACTCCTCAGTTCCCTGGCTTAGCAGATGCGGATTCATGTGGGGAATGGGATACTGGAATTCCCATCACTCATAAGATACGTCCAAAAGATGAAGAATATTGGAAAAAGTATCGAGGGAGTCCGAAGGCTTTTATATCGTTGGAGGCAGGAAAAGAACTTTGGTCAAATCGATGGGGTTCTTTAACTGGTATTCGATTTGCCCAAGAAATTTATTCGCAGGATACGATTGAAAAAAAGCTAAGAAATTTAATTTCTGCTGAACAGGCGGGGTTGTTATTTCAATCTTTGCGCTCGGATGCCAATGCGAGTCTTGAATCACCTGTTGATTTTGGGCAATTATTTTTATCATTCAGCTTTTTTGTTATAGTCGCCGCTTTAGCATTAACGGGAATGCTA
>JABGWZ010000033.1 GCA_018675995.1 Opitutia bacterium
GAACTGACCATAGAAAATCCATTACCCATGGGAACTCCGTTCAGACGATTACCAGATAGATCCAAAAATAATTTTCCTGACAGTTGTTTTAATTCAGCCTCATTGAGTACACGATTGTATACTTTTACTTCGTCTAAAAGGAAACCATCAAAAGCCGTAAATTGCAGATCCGTGTCCTCATTATTATCTACAATTTTTTCTTCGCCGTTAATGTAAATTTTTCTGGTATCAGTATCCCCGTTTCTTGTGCATGCTAAATGGAACCACTTTTCGAGAGAGGCCGAAAAAACAGTTTCGTTTGTAGAATTTTTTAAAACGCTTGCGGAAAAATTGATGGAGGAAGCTGAGTTGGGAAAGATACGACAGGTAGAATTATTGGTGGTAGAACTCAGCCAGCAGGAAACTGTGTAATTTGAATCTAAAATAGAATTTAGGCTCAGTTCATCATTTACTCCTAATTCATATCCCCGATTCTTAGTTCCCCAAACTGAAATTGGGTCAAATGAGCTTGTTCCATCAGTAAGATTAACATTATTTTCATTACCGGATGAATCCACTGTCATACTAGTGTTATCATCCAATGCCCAATGTAATTTTAAACCTAGCGTAATTGTATCATTAAAAGCAGGTGATGGGCTATTATATTTTGTGGTATTCGATTCATACAAACCTTCATTTTCATCAAAAGAAAAGTATAGGAATGGTTCATTTGGATAAAGTGCGACTGCAAGAGTGGAATTTGGATCAAATTCCCTTCCCTGATTTGTGATATTAAAACCGGCTAAAAGATTTCCCTTTTGCCATATCTGATCGTTATCCAAATTCCAACTCTTCGTTGAAGATGTTCCGTTAAAATCGGTACCTGCTCCATTTACAATGATAGTCGGTGTTGCACTGCCGGGATAATTACTACCACCATAATTAACATGATTGATAGTACCGACACCGTCAACAACAGCTACAGCCGATGCATTTTGCTCATTGTAATCTTCCCAAAAAGAAGAACGGTAAATTTTTACTGTTGGTGGAAAATCTCTAAGGTGACCATATCCACCGGATTGTAGAATTTCTCCAGTTTCATTATCCTCCAAATAGGGCGCAACGTATATATTATTAATTGTCGTGGGTGAAAGTAATGACTTTGCATGTGGTTTGTAAATTCTAGTTCCTAATTGTCCAACACCCACACTAATTTGGTAAATATTGGTAAGCGTAGTTGAATAAGTGGAATTAAAGTTGGACCCGCCCTCTAAAGAAACTTTCGGAGGAGTTTTATATCCATTACCTTTAAATTCAACTAATGCATTAAAATATGGATTCAATTTGATTTTTGGTGGCTCGTGATCAGGCTGGTCAAAAAACGTTAATGGATAACCGGCAGAAGATGGTTCAAGTTTAAACCTGTGGATTTCTCCACGGTTCATTAAAATTTGCTTGTTAGGAACATTATCGATTACAAATTTCAATTCATTTGAACCATCTGTGGTAATGCGTGTATCAAGTGGATCTCCTGATACCCTAACCTTATGAGTAATAATCGGGGCTTTTTGCAAAACGACTTTAGCACCCTGTATGGAACCAGATTCAGATTTTACCCGGCCAGTTAAAACTGAACCGTCTGTCTTTTCTGCATCGCCAACTTTCAAAGTAATATTTTCTGAAGCAATTCCACCTTTCATGTCAGAAACCACAACCTTTACCACCTGGTATCCAGAAGATGAAAACTTAATCGATATATTTCGGCGATTAAGGTACTTAACATCATTCAATGGAACTTCATTTAAGTACCAGGAATATGAATAATTGCTTCCAAGTGGCTCGATCGTAAATTCAACATGTTCATTAATAGCAGGTGCACTATTGCTTACTAAAGAATTGAATTTTGGTGCACTTGATAAATTTCCCTCAACTGTTCCAATGTTTACAACAACATCAATATAATCCATAGGGTCAATTCCACCCCTAGCTGTAGGGGTGATATGTACATCATTATCATATTCAGAAAAAGTTCTACCAATCATCAATGCAGCATCAGTAAAACCCTTAGGACCAGGTGTTAAAGGGGTTGAATCGATCAAGAAGTTGCTGCTGGACTCAAACCCATGACTACTTCCATTATAGATAAAAAGCCCGTTCTCTTCCTTACTTTTTCGGTATGCAAACCAATTTTTCGAGAAGGTAGAAAGTTTATTAGCCGGCAACCTAACCCCCCGTATACCACGAGTGGCGGTTTGTGTTAAATCCCGGAAACCATGAGAAAACCATTCCGGGTTCAAAATTAAAAGTGTTTGATTATTTTCATCTAAAACACGAATCGATGGCTCCTCAGAATATCCCTTCCCCGTTTCATTGATATCCAATTTTAAATGTGTAAGTTGGTTGGCGGAATTAACAAAATATAAATTTGCGTTTGCTCCTTCACCTGGACCGCCAATGGAAACAGATTTATCCCAGGATCCGGGCTTCCACTTGAACAAGCTTTTATTGGCATCAAATACCCATTTTGAAGAGAAACTTGGGGATGCAGGATTTAATAAAGCAGTCGGTAGTTCACTGTTGGAAATATTTAAATCATATTCTAAATGTAACAATGGGTACGGTGCATACCCATAATCATGTCTGTAAATCCTAAATGTATTTTCATGCTTAGCATTTTTCTCACGCAGAGGAGATGAATTTACATCATTAAAAGATCCCAAATCCACGATATCAGTCGCATTTTTATCTGCATTTCCTAGTTTATATCCAGTTGGAAGAAATCCTTTTGCGACAATTGTAAGATCTCCATCACCAGATTTTATTGTCCCAGTTACATTACCGTCACCCATCATTGAAAAATCATTTCCATATTCAATCATAGAGTTCTCATCACCTATTGAATTATAACCATCAACCACCAGTTTGTTTGCATGATTCAATCCAAAATTATGACCGAGTTCATGTGCCATGACCTTTGCCGATGCTTGTGCAGTTACATGAGAGCCCGCGGCACCCACAAAACCAAGACCGCCACCTGCTGATGTGCTATTTCCATCGTTTTGACCATGAGTAGTAACAAAAACCCAGGACACCGCTGTCGAGCCAAACTGAACGGTAGAAAGATCACCTGAGCCAAGAACATAGGGCGTCTTATTGCTGTCAAAAATTGTGAGGGTAGGATTGGTTTGGTAATAAGAACCAGTATCTGTAATCCTAATCTGATAAATTTTACCGCCAATTAGGTGTGCCTCCGCAGTGGCTTGTTTGAATTTTCGATGATAATCCCCATTTGCAGCTGCTCCTCCACTGAATACCAATCTAGGGTTTGAAAAATTACCATCAGGGTGTGCAAATGGGCTGGGTATAAGTACATCAGTAACCCCGTTAAAAGCAAGTCCACCATAAACAAAATCTTCTGAGATTTGGGCAGCTTTACTCAAAGCATTTGTACTAATGCCAAGTGGTTCACCAGTTGGGGTCAATATCGTATGATCGTCATTACCTCCCGGTTTATACAATGGCCCACCACCCCAAAAAGTCACTTTTGCTCCATCATCGTAATTGATTGCTTGCGACCAATACATTTCACCCGTGCTGTCGAAGATTCTGTTGTTTATTGCACCTGGCGTATCTGCAGGAACTTTCTCCCATTTAGGGTAATCCAATGTAACGGTAGGGCTGATAACAAAATCGAGATGAAAATTTTGATCGGAATTTCTCAGATAATATTTCTGCACATCTTCCATAACCTTGATGAGATCCTGCTTGGAATCAGGTTCAAATCTACTATCTCCAAAACTAGGATCAATCGGATTTCCATTTTCATCGATCGGATTTCCGGAAGAATTCTCAAAATAATTCCCTTCATCATAAAATCTGGCGGGAATAACTAAAATTTTTCTGCGACCTGTAAATGTTGCCTGATCTCCACTTGAGCCTCCTGTTTCAAATTCTATCAAGGCAAACTCGATCATATAGATGTTGATCATCTCGATGAGCCTGAGGAATGGGCTAAGATTCCGATCATCGATAAGGAAACTTTGCGGGATCTCGGTGTCGAGAATTTTCGCGATTTATTTTGCATCGCCGAGCAAAAAGATATTGCCGAATATTGGCGCTCCGGCGGGGCTACTGGTGTGCCGCTCTATTACCCTCGAACTTTTGAGGATATGTATTACACCTATATTCAGTTATGCCGCTGCTGGACGGTGGCCGGGTTGAATGAAGATGATATTTGTCATCAGTCTTTTCCCTATGGGGTTCACCCTGCGGGTCAATTGTGGTCCAGGACTGCCAATCAAGCAGGGATAGGCGTTTTATGGGCGGGGTCTGGCGCAAACACGCCGTCACGCGTTCAACTCGAACTAATTGATGATTTACAACCAACCATTTGGATGGGAATGCCGAGCTATGGCCTTCATTTGGCTAATC
>JABGWZ010000032.1 GCA_018675995.1 Opitutia bacterium
AGGATCAGCTCCGCCTCCACCTCCTGCAGCTCCTGCACCTCCAGTCATTCTTTGTATGGTGCCCTGGGTAACTTCGTAAAATTCGGTTTCCAATGATCTACCTGTGAATGTACCACCTGATTTAGAAACTACGATCGCATCAGATCGCACATCATATGTCCAACTAACCATCTCTGCAATAAACTGTATCATTTGACCCAATGGCATAGAATTAAGTGTGATAGTTACATTTGGGAAAGGTTCATCTCCGTTTGCCAAAGGAATAATATTAACTCCCTTTTTGGACGGATCTGGTTCAGTAAGATCAAAAGCTTTTGCCTGCCTTTGTAATTCTTGCATTACTTCCGGGAGTGGTGACTCAAAAAATTGAACACCTGGAATTTGAATAATCTTAAGTTTCTGCTCTAGGTTGGAAGCTACCTCTTTTACTTTTTCCACTTCCTCAATTTGCCGATCGAAAACCTTCGGTCTTTCCCATTCTCTTTCAATTTCTTCCAGCATTTCCTGTCTTGTTTTCAAATATCCCAAATAGCTTTCTTCAGATCTCATTTTGGAAATTCTTTTAAGCATAACCTTCGCTTCATAATTATCAGAATACCGAGTTTCGATATTTCTGTATGTTTCCGTAGCACCGGTTAAATCACCGTTTATAAATTGAACTTTAGCGCGCATTAATAATTCTTTTAGCATTTCTTGCTGATCCTTCCAATTGGATGTAAATTCAGAAATATCTCTCTTGTAGGGATTCGCTTTGTCGCTTTGTATTCTTGCTTCCATCCTATTAGCTTTGCCTAATTCATCCTTAACCGCACTTTCCCCGTCTGTTGATTTTAATCCAGGCCTTCCATATGATAGCGGATCTCCCTGAATGTCCCGGTCTTGATAAAAACCAGTACGGAAAGCATCCAAGTACTGATTAGATAAATCCCAGTCTTTTTCCAATCGAGCATCCTCTGCTTTATCTAAATTTATACGGTTCCTCATTAAAGCTGCTTCGAGAATAATTGGCCATGTTCTCGTATTGGGTTCTAAAAAGTTTTTAATTTTAAATAAAGATTCTTCCGCTTCGTCATATTTCTTTTTCCTTACCATACCCTTAGCCTTGGCAAGCAACTCCTCGGCAAGTACAGCTTGCTCTTCAGCTTTTTCTTTTGCCTTTTGCATCTCTCCGTCAAAATCAGTTTGCTCCTCAATACCCAACGTCTCGGTTTCGGCATCACGCCAGGATTTTTCTACGGCTTCAAATTTGGTTACCAAATCTTCAACCTGTCCAACTTTTCCTTTAAGCATAGCTTCACCCATACGGTACCAAATAATTTGTTGCTTGGCTTTGTATATGTCGCTTATTAATGCGATACTTGAAACATTAGATGGGAGAATTTCAAGGGCTTCATCGAGTTGATCCGCTGCAAGATCGTACTGTCCATCTGCTCCATCTTTTTTTCCTTTTTCCAAAAGCCTTTCAGCACGCCGCAAGAGTGTGCTCATCTTGGCTTTTTCCGCCTCCATTAATCTTTCATAATCAGGACGCGCATCATCTTCAGGAAGTCCTGCCTTAGCCCTAATTTGAGCAAGGTCCTTTTTAGCTTTATCTAATTCATCAACCAATTTCCCAACCAAGGTTGCATCGCTTCCCTTGTTTGCAATTAATTGTTCTCTTTCCCTTTTTCTGTCATTTAATTCTGAAGATACATTCTCGCGATAACGCGAGAGGAGTTGGCTGGCTAATGTGTAATTTTTTTCACGCATGGCTTGATTGGCCCGAGAAAAATATAGTTTTGTTTCTTCTTTTCTTATTTGACGAAGAAAATAATTATTTTGTTTTGTCTCGGCTATTTTCTCTAAAGCTGTGCTTGCCATTTTTTGGGCTTTATCAAATTCACCACTATTAGATAAATTTCTGATATTTTCTAAAAGGGAAACTAGGTTTGTACTTGGCCCGAAATTATAAATCTCAACTGGATTTGTAGACTCAATTGGAGTCGGGGGAAAAGATTGCACCGGAAGCATATCCAGCCTAGATTTCTTGTTATCAGTACCTACCTGAGCATGTACAATTTGGCCAAAAAAGCTAAACCAAGAAATGCATAACAGGGGATAAATTTTTAAATACATGAAGAAATGGGCAAATGTAAGATTTACAAACTATTTCATTCCATAGAAACCTATGATTTGGTCAATAAATAAAAGCAGTCTAAAAGTTTAAATTATTAACTTAAAGGGAAAGGGTTTGGACAACCTCCGTATCCGTTCCTTTTATTTCCTTAGAAATTTCGATAGTTTTAGTCTCTTGATTAATGTCCGTGATTTCGTAAATACGGTTACCAAACTCCAACTTTCTTCCAGTATCTTCGGTACTGAGCAATACATCTTGTGGTAGTTCGCCTTCTATTTCAAAGACCAGATGAATCTTATATTCCCCAGAAAACACTTCACTCATCAGGCTGTTAATTTCGAATGGTTCGCTATTTGTATTGTAATCTCTTACCATAGCTCTCCCAACAGGTTTGCTTCCACCTGTTTTTGAATCTTTAATTTCCTGAACCGCAAAATACTCAACAATTAAATATTTATCTTCATCGTCTGGTGTTGTCTTTATAAAAGAAGGTAAACCAGGACGATAATTGGGATTAACCTTGTAGGGGATATTAACTTCTATGCGATTTTTGACATTATTCAGAGAATTAGGCGATACTTTAGTCAACAAATCTTCAAAATAAGGCGTTTGCCCAATCCAGCTAGACAATTTCAGGCGAAATTTATCTTTTTCAAAAAGTTTTAACTTCAGCCCGAAAGATTCTTCTTTTTCAGTTTCCTGAGGAATTTCGGGTAAAGATGTAGTTAATTCACCATCAACTAAATAAATAATTGGCGGAGTAAACAGGTCATAAATAGAGGTATTGGTTTCCATTGAATTGTTTGTCCAGCGAATTTTTTCTGACCGATTTGAATCAATTATTCGAATAGAGTTATTTTGGTAAGTGGAAGCAGAGTAGTCACTGGGAATAATTTTTTCTAACCCGGCAGAAAAAACAAGGGTCTGTCTCCCTTTAATTCTTTCTACATCCCTAAAGTTGAAATTAATAACCCCGTCATCCGTATCAAGTGATAAGGGTGCTCTCGATGTTTGCCATGTTTTAGTAAGAGTTGTAATATTAGGATTGAGCAATTTGCCTCTATAATTTTCCTGCGTTTTAAGAGTAACTACAACACGACTCTTCCTGCTAAACATAACCTTAGTGATTTTAGGATGAAGTGAATCACCCGAGTTATTGTTAACAAATAGAACCTCATCGCCAGGAATTAACTCGGTGTCCCTCACTAATTCGATATGAGTTTCTCCTTCGATAAAATCTACTGAAAAAGATGGGAGTTGTTCGGAGTTTTCTATCTTCTCAGATTCAAATGATTGAAATAGTGATAATATTACACCTAATGCTAGCGTAATAACTGCAAAAAGGAGTAAA
>JABGWZ010000099.1 GCA_018675995.1 Opitutia bacterium
AAAGTCCATAGATTCGGCATACATTTTCATTTTCTCACGCAACTCGGCGAGCCAACTCTTAGCCTTCCCCTCAAGAAAAGAACAGGCTTCGGTCACCCTCTCTTTATATTCTTCGCAAGTAGTATCATTGTGACCTGCAAAGATTTCAGCCCTGACATCATCGTAAAGACGGTAACGTCCGTCGTTCAATTTTTCGGGTTTCGCATCAGACAGTAAGATTCCAAATTTCTTGCGCATTTCTGAAAGTGTGGAACGTAAAAACCCTGCCTGAGCAAACGGACCATAATAGTGAGCACCATCTTCTTTTTTGTTTCGGCAAAGCCGGAATCGTGGAAGTTCATTCTGTAAATCTACCCGAACTAATAAAAACTGTTTATCATCTGTAAAATCAGTGTTGTACCGGGGTTTGTACTCTTTGATTAATTTCCCCTCCAAAAGTAGGGCTTCTGTTTCATTTTTCGTTTGATGGATTGAAATTTCACAAACCATTTCTACCATTGCGGCAATTTTAGGCTGAGCTCTGACAAATCGCCTTGACCCCTGAAAATAACTACTCACACGTCTCTTCAAATTCTTCGCCTTCCCTACATAAATAACATGGCCTAAACGATCCCTCATTAAATACACCCCGGAGCTCTGGGGTAAGCTTCGAATAAATGTTCGCAGTTCAGCTTTCTGATTTTGCATTGGCAATCTGTAAAATCTTGAGTATTTTGTAAGTTGGCAAGAACACAAATTAAATCCTTTCATCTTTAAACACAACTGACCATGAGTTCGTCCATACGCGTCGAAACCATCACCCTTGGTGATGAGCTTCTCCTAGGCATTCGCGAAAATGCCCATCTTACATATTTAGGTAATCAACTTGCACACCATGGTCTTGAACCTGCTGCGAATCTCGTCATCAGAGATAATCCGGAAGATATTAAAGTTTTCTTCTCAGATGCATGGAAGAGGTCGGATCTTATTATTACCACTGGTGGACTTGGACCGACTACAGATGACATAACTCGGGAAAATATTGCTCAAGCACTGGGAGAACAGCTTGTTTTTGATGCTTCGGTTGAGTCCGCTTTAAAGGAAAGATTCAGTCAGCTTGGCCAATCGATGCCAGAAATTAGCCTAAGGCAATGCTACAGGCCCGAAAATGCTGAAATCCTAAAAAACCCTTATGGCACTGCACCAGGTATTTGGCTTAAAAAAGATAACAAAATCCTTGTTATGCTACCCGGTCCAGCTAGGGAAATGCACCCGATGTTTGAAGAACAAGTTGTCCCACGCCTTCAAAAAGAAGGCTTGTTCCCTGAAATTGACTGCTATTTACAAATTAGAACTGCTGGAGTTGGAGAATCTGCTGTTGCTGAAAAAATTGAACATTTATTAAAAGGCAAAAAATCCCTTCTCATCGGATACTGTGCCCACGCCGGAATGGTTGATGTTCGATTAAGTTCTCTCGACTCAGATATTCTCAGCGAACAGGCACTGCACGACCTAGCTGATGCCTGCCGAGAAGCACTTGGGGAAGATTTTGTCTGCCTTGGAGACCGAACCATTGCCGAAGTCATTTTCCGGGAATTACGAAACCTAGACAAAACTCTCGCAGTCGCAGAATCCTGCACTGGAGGTCTCCTTTCATCTTCATTCACTGAAATCCCAGGAATTTCAAAGGTGTTTCACGGTGGGGCTGTTTGCTACCACAACGATGCAAAAGTGCAAATGCTTGATGTACCAGAAAGCATGCTAGATCAACACGGTGCAGTCAGTGAGGAAATTGCTATAGCGATGGCTACAGGTGCCTGCGAGAAGTACGGGGCAGATTACGGATTAAGCGTAACTGGATTTGCAGGCCCGACGGGCGGAACACAGGTTCTTCCAGTTGGGTCGATTTATCTAGGCTATTGCTCACCTGTAGGTGTTTGGGCAAAGAAATTAAATCTTCGTGGAGATCGGGCATCAAACCGCAGGCGTGCGGCCACAGCCGCATTGGACTGGATGAGAAGAAAGCTCCGGAAATACAAACTAGAAGAAGTTTTTGCTGCTGCAGATTCCGAAGATTTTAATTCGTAATTCCACGACCATAATTTCAAACATTTAACGTTTTATCAGTTATGGCAAATAATTCTTTTTTTGCGATATTAGGCGACGATGAATACCTGGTTCGTCAAAAAGCAAAAGAAGTTTTTGACGAGTTGGTAAAAGAATTCCCCGACGATCTTTCTCGTGAACAAATAGATGCTCGTGCAGATCGCGTTGAAGATGTTGAACGGATATTGAATGAAGCCAAAACCGCTGGGC
Source organism: Opitutia bacterium (assembly GCA_018675995.1). Taxonomy (GTDB): domain Bacteria; phylum Verrucomicrobiota; class Verrucomicrobiia; order Opitutales; family Seribacteraceae; genus Seribacter. Next base: position 2,296 of record JABGWZ010000099.1, read on the forward strand.
AGACGATGTCTCTTTTTGGGGGAGGCAAATTAGTTTGGATTAACGAGGCAAACTTCATTAATCAGACGAGAGTCGGTGCAGCACAAGGGACAAAAGATGCCCTAGATACGATCAAACCATTTCTTGAAAACCTTGGCGAAACGAAACTCATTTTATCCGCTTGCCCCGTGCATCGGGGACATGGATTTGTAAAATGGTTACAAAAAAACTCTAACTACTCGGACATCGCCAAAAATGAGAAAGAAGATGTTGCCTTTCGAAGACTTGCTCAGGAAACCGCACAATCATGTGGCGTCTCTTTTGCCAATGGTGCTCTAGAATTCTTAGCCGGCAAAATTGGTGCTCATCCGAGGCTTGGCGTGGAAGAAATTAAGAAACTGGCCTCGTATTTAGGAGAAAGCGGCGGTTCTATTACGGAAGAATTAATCATGGAATTAGTTCCGGACTTTGGAGATGGTGATTTCTTCGAAGCAACGGAAGCATTTTTCTCCGGAAACTTAAAATGGGCGCTGGATGCCATTGACCGTCATTTCTTCCACGCAAAAGACGCCCGCCCACTTCTCAGTAATTTACAAAACCGCAACCGATTACTCATTCAATTACGCGTCTTAGTTGACGGTGGCGAATTAGACCCCACCGCACGCCTTAGTAAAGACCAAATTGAGAGAATTGGTCAAAAACATGCCCATCACTTTTCTGACACCGGGGGGAAAACAACTCTTAACCTATTTTCTCAAAACCCTTGGTTTTTGGGTCGATTGCTCCCAGTTACAAAGAAATTCAACACCCGCCGACTAATCGATTTTCAAGCAGACTTAATTGGTGCATTTGAAAAACTATTGGCACACCCAAGAGAAGAACAATGCAATATTTTTAAAGATCTCGCCATCCGAACATTGTCTAAATAGTTCTAATTTTCGCTTTCAACTCATATCAGTTTAATTCAAAAAACATTTAAATTAACAAACTCGTTCTTGCTTACAGCAAATTTTTATAACACACCTTTTTATATGAAAATATTCTACACCACCCTCCTGCTTGCTCCAATTATTTTATTCGCACAGAATGGAGTATCCAATTCCGAGCTTAACAGAAAGCTCGATTTAATTCTTAATAAATTTGGTGAGCTTGAAAAACGTGTTGCGGCAATTGAATCCCAAAATACAAAAATCAATCAGGATTTGAAAGCAGTAGAAATTAAAGCTGATGAAGCAAAGACAGCTTCCGAAAACAAAATATCCTTACCTGAGGATGAAGATGAAAAGAAATCATTCATGTCAAAACTTCGCATTGAACTGAAAAGTGAAGAAGCAAAAGCAAAAGGTGCTTGGACAAAAAAAGACACATGGGGTGGAATGAGAAGAAATCTAACAGAATTCAAAGTTAGGAAATTACTTGGCAATCCCAACAGTATTAAAGGATCTCTTAATCCACGGATTGAAAGAATCTACCATTACCACGGGGATTTAGATGCAGATGGAACAGAAGAAAAAGGCTTAGTGAATTTTTATAATGGCAAATCTGTTTCATTTGAAAGTCCATTTAAATGACAATCATTCAAAATTTACATTAACACTTCTAAGTATTGACATTTTTGATAATTCTGAAATAATTAAATAATTCTTTTCTCTAAGAAAAGGATACGTTTATAAACAAACAAACAAACAAACAAACTATGAAAAACAAAATAATAGCTACATTAGTTGCTTTCGGATTAGTGGGATCTGCTTCCGCTATCGAAGTCAATGATAATCTATCCATCAACGGATTTATTGATGGTTCCTACCAAAAAACAGATAATTCAGCAGCTGCAAACACTGAAAATCTTGGATTAGACGAAATTGAAGTAAATTTTTTACTTAATGTTGGATCCGTTTCCGGTGCTATCCATGTTGATACAGAAGGTGGAACTGAATCCGTCGACATCGAGCAAGCTCATTTCACATACAGCCTAGATAACGGAGTGTCATTTACACTCGGACGTTACGGTAGTGCACTCGGTTTAGAGCGTGAAGATCCCGCAGGACTTTACACTTACAGTCGTGCTTACAATGCTACCTACAACTTCGGTGATGTTGACTCAGCTTCAGTTGAAGGTCTTACAGTTGCATATTCTGCTGAAGATTTCTCAGTAGCAGTTTCTTTTGAAGAAGCAGCTGGTGCTAACTTGAGCACTGCTGATCTCAACACTGAGATCTCTGTATCATACACTGGAATGGAGAATGTTGTACTTAATGCTGGTTACTTCGTAGACAATGGAGTTGCTGGTGCTGAGCGTGATGTTTTCGGTCTTAACGCCACATACACAGCTGGTAAAGCTTTGTTCGGTGCTGAGTACATTTCAGCTAATGATGATGTTGCAGCTAACGGTGAAAATGCATTTTTAGTTCTTGTTGACTATGATGTATCTGACAAACTCGGTGTTGCAGTTCGTTACAGTGAGTGGGAAACTTCCAGCACTAACGAGTACTCCAAGATCACAATTGCTCCTAACTATGCTTTAACAGATAGTCTCGGTGCGATTCTTGAGTACAGCGATACAGATTCAGGAACAGCAAATGTTGATTCTGACCAAATCGCTCTTGAGCTTACATACACTTTCTAAGTTTATAGCTTAATAAAGTTTCTAAGGGCCGTCCTTTATTGGACGGCCCTTTTTTTTGGGTGACAAAATAAGATAATAAACGATAACAAATTTTAAAAGAAAAATACATTTGAAATATTTCAAATTGCAAATGTTGAAAAAGATTTTAAGGGTGGATCTTTGATTAACCTTAATGACAGTTATGCAGGTTACTCTCCTGAATATAAATTCTTAATTGGGGAAGTAATTGAACACAAAAAGTATCACTATCGGGGCTTGATAGTAGAAATAGACAAGCATTGTAAAGCTGCAGAAAATTGGTATCAGTCTAATCAAACACAACCTGAAAAAGAACAACCTTGGTATCATGTACTAGTTGATGGTAACCATAACGTCACCTATGTTGCAGAATCAAATTTGGAGAGAGATAAATTGGGTCATCCAGTTGTTCACCCTATGCTAAATTTATTCTTTTATGGTATAGATGAAGAAAATAACCGCTACCTGCGAAATAAGGTACCCTTTAACCCTGGCAAACCTCCCGATGCACCACCACCTCCTCCACCATTGGAACCCCCTTCATCCGAAATATAAATCCCCAACTTTATTTCTTTTTTACTGAGTACACTAGTTGTTCCATTATTGAAAGAAATACTAGGCTTTATAGGTAAGACGGAGCAATTGTGAATGAAGTTTTTTCAATTCGGGCATCTGTACGCCCATCTTTTCTGCTCTCCTTAACGGTTCTCCCCATATAGCATCAACTTCCACAGCCTTTTGGGAAAGAAAATCGATTAAACTAGATGGCTTATAAGGTCCCATTGATTGCGTCAGGCTAAATTGTTTATTCAAGAAGGAATCTTCAATCTCAATCCTATGAGCCTTCGCACCTGCCTGTATTTCCAGCATTAACTCCCTAGCTATCGTGCGTAGATTGGGTGTATTTAAAATAATATCCGTAGTAATTCCACCGGAGGCTATACTCAAACCATTGAATGGTATATTCCAGCATAGCTTTCGCCAAAGAGCTTCATCCAAAGACTCAGTTCGCTTCAGTTTGATTCCTGCATGCTCAAAACAACGAATTAAATCCTCGGCTTTTGTATCAATTTTCCCACCAAATTGACCAAATTGAACATATCCGGGTAATATACTTTCAATAGTTGTCGGGTCGGTCCGATTAATACAGGTAAAGCACAGACCTGCTAGAATTGTCCTGTTTGCTCCAAATGCGCTGGCAATATTCTCAACATTCCCCATCCCATTTTGAAGAGTTAGAAATGACGTATTACTATTAACCATTGGTTTGACCAACTCACAGATTTGGTAATTGGCGATCGCCTTTGCAGCAATAATGACCCAATCACAAATTCCAATTTCAGTTGAATCCTGATAAATAGATAATGAGTCAAACTGATCTGTCTTTTGTTCATCGCCACAATGCACGAGTGTAAATCCGTACCTTTTTACATCTGCAAAATTAGTGCGTAAGTAAAAATGTATATTTTCACCGGACTGCACCAGTTTTAAACCGTAGTATCCACCCACGGCACCCACCCCCACTATTCCTATCTTAAGAGACACTTCTTTAACAAATCAAAGGACCTACCATTACATTTTCCGGTTTTTGAGCCAAATCTGGATAATCCAAGGTGTAGTGTAAACCACGGCTTTCCTTTCTCTGCAATGCGGATCGAACAATTAATTCAGCCACACAAATCAAATTACGGGCTTCCAGCAATGGGAGATCAACCTTTGTATTCCAATGATACTCATTAATTTCCCTTCTTAAATTACGAATCCTAGTCTGAGCACGCTCCAGTCGCTTTGTCGAACGAACAATTCCAACATAATCCCACATCGTACGTTTTAATTCATCCAAATTATGAGAAAGGACAACTCGTTCATCTGAGACTTGAGCATCTCCATCAATCCATTCAGGTAACTCCACAGAATTTTCTTTTCTACCTTCAATAAAAGTACAAACCGCTTTGGATCCACGATGAGCTAGAACTACGGCTTCTAATAAAGAATTACTTGCCAATCGATTGGCACCGTGGAGTCCTGTACAAGCGACTTCGCCACAGGCATATAATCCTTTTAATTTCGTGGAACAATCAAGCTGGGTAGGAATACCACCACAGGAATAATGAGCAGCCGGTACAACAGGCACAGGTTCTTTGGATGGATCAACTCCTCTATCTAAACAATTTTTATAAACATTTGGAAAACGGTCCGCAAAATCAATATCCATAGATACTGTGTCTAAATGTACAAAAGGTGCACCTGTACGCTTCATCTCCCGGTCAATGGCACGGGCAACTACATCGCGGGGAGCTAAATCTGCCAATGGATGATATTTTTTCAAAAAAGCCCTACCTTCTCCATCAATTAATTTTGCTCCTTCCCCTCGAACTGCTTCGGTGATCAAAAAACGATCACCTTTTTGAGAGTGAAAAGTTGTCGGGTGAAATTGAATAAACTCTAAATTCATTGACTCCAAACCCGCCCGGGATGCAATTGCAATCCCATCCCCTGTCGCAATCGACGGGTTGGTTGTGTAAAGATAAGTTTGCCCAGCTCCACCTGTAGCTAAAAGTACAGCAGGTGTAGCAATTGTTTTTACTTGCTTATCCACTCCATCATAAAAATACAGTCCTAAAACTCGATCATCCTCTCCCTCGACTTCAACTCCAAGTTTACGAACTTTTTTGGCCGTTATTAAATCAATAGCAAAATAATGTTCAAATAAATGAACCCCTTGCTTTGCGATAGCTTCTAATAAAGCATCTTCAATAGCTTTCCCTGTTACATCCTTTACATGCAATACACGTCTTTTGCTGTGACCACCTTCCTTACCAAGTGAAATCCTCCCATCATCAAGGCTTGAAAAAGACACACCTAAATTAACCAGGTCCTGAATTCTATCGGGTCCTTCCTTTAATATTTCGCGAACAACTTTTGGATCACAAAGTCCGTCTCCAGCTTCCAGTGTATCCTCTACATGCTTGTCCAAGTCATCTCCGGCAGAGGTAACAGCAGCAATTCCACCTTGTGCATAATTCGTATTCGATTCTGCCTTATCTTTTTTTGTAAAAATAGCCACTCGATACCCAGCCTTCGCTACATTCAAAGCGAAACTAAGACCAGCAATGCCGCTACCCACAATTACAAGATCATATTCGCTTTCCGGTTTCATTAATTTTAAAAAAATTATAGGAGGTGGTTATCTATCAATCGAATTTTTTCAACCCATACAGCAAGAACAAGGACTGAATGATTAGGAATAATATTACTTATCGATTCCAAATTTTCTCTATCCAAGATTTCAATGTAATCTACACGAATCAATTCTCCTTGTTTTAAAATAGTAAGAATTTTATCCTTAATTTTTTCTGATTTAAAAATCCCTTCCTTCACTAACTTAACAGCTTTTTGTATAGACTTATAAATTAACAAAGCATCTTCCCTATGAATGGGTGAAAGATAGGAATTTCTGGAACTCATAGCCAATCCATCTTTTTCCCTCATCGTTTCACTAACAATTACTTCGATAGGAAAATTCAGATCTTTGATCACTTTTTTTAAGACTACAACCTGCTGGAAATCTTTTTGACCCAATGCAATTATATTCGGCTGGCAGATATTGAAAAGCTTTGTACAAATTGTGGTCACACCTTGAAAGTGACCGGGTCGCGAAGATCCACATAGCCTATTGGTCAATTCCTGCTCAACCGTGTAGGTAGAAAATTGCCCCTCGAACACATCTTCACTTTGAGGAACAAATAAGAAATCAACCCCCCTTTCCTCACTTAGTTTAATATCCCCATCTAGGTTTCTCGGATATTTATCTAAATCTTCCCCCCTTCCAAATTGAGTTGGATTTATAAAAATAGAAAGAATAAGAACATCAACTTGGTTTATTAATGAATCAACGAGAGAAAGATGTCCTTGATGAAGAAAGCCCATTGTGGGTACAAATCCGATTTTCTGACCTTCTCGTCTCAGTCCGAGACTGATTTTTTGCATTTCATCAATACTGTGAATGACTTGCATAAATGAATTTTGAAATTGGTTAGTAAGATTTAGCCATCACCACTCGTCCTGGACTTGGATTTCCGCTAAATAAACAGACTCCTACTTCTTTTGAATCTTCGGGTATACAACGAATTGTAACTTTTAATTCATTTTTTATCTGCTCTTCCCATTTCGAATCGCGGTCCCAATGAACCAAAGCAAACCCACCATGAATTTCAGATTTATTTTTACCTGAAGGGGTGAAAAATTTATAAAACTCATCTTTATCGTCAATAACCTTAGTATTTTCTTCTCGAAAATCTAATGCCCGTTGAAAAAGTGTCTGTTGAATATCTTCCAGAATACTAGGAACCTCTTCAATTAATTCATTTAAGTTCATCCCTTCTCTCTTCGCTCCTCTATCACGACGCCCAACAAAAACAGTTTTATTATCAAGATCGCGGGGTCCAACCTCCAAGGTTAGCGGTACTCCTTTTTTTACCCACTGCCAATATTTCTCTCCACCCCTTAAATCACGATCGTCGATCTCAACCCGTATTCCCGATCCAGAAAAATTAAGACTCTTCAATTGCTCTTCAATAGATCTACATGCTTCTAGAACTTGAGGGCGAGTTTCTTCTTTTGGCGTAACCGGAAGAATAACAATTTGTGTAGGAGCAACTCTAGGTGGCACAATTAATCCATCATCATCAGAATGAGCCATAATCATGCCCCCAATTAATCGGGTTGAAACTCCCCATGATGTAGTCCAACCAAATTCCTCTTTCCCTGAAACACCTTGAAATTTAATACCACACGCCTTAGAGAAATTCTGCCCGAGAAAATGAGAGGTCCCTGCTTGTAAAGCCTTCCGATCCTGCATCATTGCTTCAATACACAGGGTAGATTCAGCACCGGGGAAACGCTCTGCTTCAGTTTTTTCACCACATAAAACAGGCATTGCCAACCACTCCTCTGCAAACTTGGCATATATTTTCAGCATTAAATTAGTCTCATCAATTGCTTCTACTGCAGTAGCGTGAACAGTATGCCCCTCTTGCCATAGAAATTCAGCCGTTCGTAAAAAGAGACGGGGACGCATTTCCCAACGCACTACATTTGCCCATTGATTAATCAAAAGTGGCAGATCACGATAGGACTGAACCCATCTAGCAAAGAGTTCCCCAATAATAGTTTCAGAGGTGGGTCGAACGATTAAAGGCTCTTCTAATTCGCCAGCAGGTTGCAAAATGCCATCCTCATCAGCCTCTAACCGGGAATGTGTAACCACTGCACATTCTTTTGCAAAGCCGTCAACATGTTCAGCTTCCCGCTGAAGAAAACTTTTGGGTATAAAAAGCGGGAAATAGGCATTTTTATGACCTGTCTCTTTGAACATAGCATCTAGGGCATCCCTAATATTTTCCCAAATCCCATATCCCCATGGTTTGATTACCATACATCCACGGACAGGTGTATTTTCAGCCAAGTCGGCTGCTTTAACTACTTGTTGATACCATTCGGGGTAATCTTCCTCCCGCGTTGGATTAATTGCATTACGTTGTTTGGCCATAGATTTAATTTGGTATTTATACTAAATCTTAAGACAAAAGCGAGTCACTATGCTTGAAATCAAGCTTCTTTTCTCAAAGGATTTTGACATATCACAGAGTTGAGGCATTATGAATGCTTTAATTTCTTAAACTTACACCATAATTATATGACTCACATAATTGAAGTACACGGTCGCGAAATAATTGATTCGCGTGGCAATCCAACAGTTGAAGTAGAAGTAGAACTTAGCGGAGGAGCTTTTGGACGAGCTGCGGTTCCATCCGGAGCAAGTACCGGCGAACATGAGGCAATTGAAATGCGAGATGGTGAAACCAACCGTTATCTCGGAAAAGGTGTTTCAAAGGCAGTGGAAAATGTTAATGTAAAAATTGCCGAAGCTATAGTGGGATTGGATGCAACCGACCAAACTGCTGTTGATCTTGCCATGCTCCAATTGGATGGAACACCAAACAAATCAGTTTTAGGTGCCAATGCAATTCTTGGTGCATCCATGGCCACAGCACATGCTGCTGCGTCAGCATGTGGTTTGCCACTTTACAAGTATTTAGGTGGTCCAAACTCGAAAGTTTTACCAGTACCAATGATGAATGTCCTTAACGGAGGGTCGCATTCTGATGCTCCTATTGATGTACAGGAATTTATGATTATGCCAGTAGGAGCACCTACTTTTCGTGAAGCACTGCGGATGGGTTGCGAAATATTCCATTCTCTGAAGAAAGTTCTTAAAGATCAGGGACTTTCAACTGCTGTTGGTGATGAGGGCGGCTTTGCTCCGAACCTTGCAAGCAACACTGCGGCACTTGAATCACTCGCCACTGCCGTTGAAAAAGCTGGTTATAAATTAGGAGACGAAATTGAATTTGCTCTTGATGTCGCATCATCTGAATTTTACGACAAAGAAAAAGGTAAATATGTCTTTGGTAAAAGTGATGGATCAGAAAGAGATTCGGATGAAATGGTTTCTTTTTATGAAGAACTCGTGAACAAATTCCCCATTCGCTCAATTGAAGACGGTTGTGATGAAAATGATTGGGTTGGCTGGAAAAAATTAACCGATGCGATTGGTGATAAAGTACAATTAGTCGGGGACGATTTATTTGTTACCAATGTCGATTTCCTAAAGAAAGGAATCGATCAGGGGGTTGCCAATTCAATTCTTGTAAAGGTTAATCAGATCGGTTCACTCACAGAAACATTTGATGCAGTTGAAATGGCCAAGGAATCTAGTTATACTTCAGTCATTTCACATCGCTCTGGCGAAACTGAGGATGTCACTATTGCTGATATCTCAGTCGCTACAAACGCTGGACAAATTAAGACAGGTTCTCTTTCTAGAACAGACCGTATATGTAAGTACAACCAATTACTTCGGATCGAAGAACAATTGGGAGATAATGCGATTTACGGAGGAAAGTTATGAGCTTTCTCGATATTTCTTAATTATTTTTTGATTCTTCCCTTTAAGGAAGAATTATCCCTTTCCTGTTTTGCCTAAAGGAAAAACTCAATGAAACCTTCATTAAGTTTACCCACCTACCCCACTGAACTAGAGGACTGGTGGTGGAACCAAGCGGTTCAAAAATGGCCTGAATACGGGGAAGAAAAAATTATTAATTTAATTCGAAAAGAGGTTATTACACAAAGCGATCGATTTAATAAAACCCGATCTTTTGATCCCCAATCCTATGGAGCACGTGACCTTTCCTTGTTAACTTATGGAAATTTCTTTTTTCCAAGAACTTGGAATGCTATGACAGTGTCGATGGCAGAAGCCTTTTCATACCGCGGTTGGAGTAAGCCAAAAAAAGGACCTATTCGAGTATTGGATATTGGATCAGGCTCTGGAGCAAGTGGTTTAAGCGTGCTTCATTTTCTGAAAAAATTTAAGGTCCCCAACCCAGTCACCTTAGATGCATGGGACTACTCAGGAAAGAGCCTTGCTTTCTTAAAAAACATTCACAGCAGAAACAGTCAATTATGGCCGCAGACAAAAGTAACTACCCAACGGACCGACCTTCGAGACCCAAGGCAAAAAAATATTAAAGAAAGATTTGATCTTATTTTGGTTGGGTATTCACTAAATGAAATTTCTCAGTGCTCTGAACTTGAGGAATGTGTTCATAGAATCGAAAGTCTAGCAGATTTATTATCTCCCAATGGCTTCATGATCATTACCGAACCGGCAGATAAAAACACCTGTATGACACTCCAGTCAATTGCTACCGCAGTCAGTACAAATTCAAAAAAACTTTTCAATCATGCCCCATATTTTAATGGTTTACAATGCCCATTGAATGAAAGTGATTCTCATTATTATAGCCATGAAGTGCGAAAGACCGGCTCCCCTCAACGAGTTGAAAAAATTAACCAACCTCTAAGACTGGAAACCCACCAAGTGAAATTTGGCATGGCAATGCTGAGTACCAAACAACCCCGACCTCAGCCTAAAGATTTTTCTGTTTGCCGGATTGTATCCCCTGTAAGCAAAAAAAAAGGCACCGTATCATTTATTGGAATTGCAGGGGATGGATTGGAATACAGGTACGAAATACAAAGGCGTATCCTACATCCTGACCAAATTAAAATACTAACAAAGTTAGAAAGAGGAGATATTTTAAATGTAGATTCTGGAGAAATTGGGAAGGACAAAAATAGGATTCGTATACCATCTTTTACATCGATATCGTGGCCATTTTCTCCTCGTTGGGATATTCGGGAATAAGCTAGAAGCCGATTGCCCCGCGCCTCCCCTGCTTCGTAATTAGTTCGCGACCAAACCACACACCGGTGCCGGACTCAATTTCAGTGAGAGTTAATAAAAAATAAAAATCTTTTTGAGTCACTTTATCAACTCTCGATGTCTCCTCGATAATCTTCCCTGAAAGAGAAAAGAAAGGGCGTGGGGTCTTAATAGCAAATGGATCCCCCGCATCAATTTTTGCCCTAGCTTCTTTCGCGTATTGATCAGCCGCTTTACCTCCGGGTCCCTCCGTAGTTGAAATTCGAACTCGATTGCTAGCCAGTAGATCTCTTTTCATGGCCTGCATGAGTAAATCTGTATCAAAATATGTTTGGGTATCATTTCTAATTTCACCTATGTGCAAAATTGCCGGTTGGTTTGGTGCTTGAACCAAAGCACCAGTGACAAATAAATCCTGCAATAACTTATTTGCTGCTCGGGTAAAATCCTGTGAATTTATTTTTTCTAGATTAACAAGACCTTTTTCGCTGCTATCTTCAATATAGCGGGCATCGGCAGAACGGCCGATTGGCCTTCTATCGTTACACGATGAAAGTAAAATGAATAAGACGGCGAAAATTGGAGTGATAGGATATTTCATAGTAAAAGATTATTTTTTGGCTCGTTGAACTTTAAGCCAAAAATTCTTCGCATATGGTGAAGAAGCAATCGATTGGACTGCAACAATTTCTGCACCACGAAGATATACTGGCATCCAAACAGAAGAAGAATCATTTAAAACGATCCCATCTTCATTCATCCATTCTATCTTATATAAAAGATTCATCGATTTTTTGGTTAAATTTTCTAAGTTTACTTGAATTCTTAACAAATCCTTATTTACATTACCTTGGTTTATGCTAACGACAGCTAAGTCTTTCTCCAATCCACCATCCATATAAACTCTCTTAAGATCTGGTAGTAAACTTGGATCGGAAGGATCTTCTTTGGTTGCTTGGTAAACAGGATTGGTCGAATTACAACTAAAATTAAGAAATATTATAAATACTAGATGTAGATAGATGAAGAGAGGTTTCATAGTTTTACATTAAGGAAATGTTATATGATTTACCATGTTAAGTTTAACATGAGAAGAAATACTTCGAACAATTAAAATATTAGTTTTGTCAGGCTTAACATTGAATTCTTCTACATAGTTCGTTCCAACTCCCTGAATTGTCAACTTATTATTAGACGGATTTTGTAACTTACAAAATCGTATTTGCTTGGGAAGAGTTGACCAACTTCGGAGGTCTGCACGAGTGCTTGCTTGGGATAACATTCCTGCCCCAACTCCTACAGCAGTTCTGAGGGCTTGATCTTCTGAGCGAACAGCATTTGTAGCTAAATATTGCATACTTCCTTTCAAAATAGCACTTGATATTGCTCGTGTTAATTCTATGGGATAGAATTTTTCAAACTCCTGAGAAACAATAAGATCAAAGTCAGCCAACATTTTCGTTTGGACAAATGAATTGGTCCCTTTTTCTGAAACCATCAAATCCTGAATATACTGTTCATTAAATCGAAGGGATGGCATAGCAAGTCCCAAATATGGAATTCTCGAGGTACTTTTAAAAAACATAATTGGTAAATCAAAACGTTTTTCCAGTCGAACTGGAGATCGACCTGTCTCAAAAAAAACATAGGTTACAGGCTTTATGACACGACCGTATGTTCTAGCTAATTGATAATCTTCTAATATCCATTTATTATCTGGGTAAACTGAAGAAAGCTGCCTAAGCGTAAATTCAGCCTTTTCATAATCATCGTTAGAACTTCCTCCATGTAAAAAATAAAGTGCTTCTAAATACGTGGCAGCAGGGTTTACGAAAACGGGATAATTTTTGGGTACCTTTGTCCTTAATCGAATAAGCTCATCTTGAAAGTTATCTTTTTGGCTTTTTTCTATTCCTTTATCTAAGTCTACTCCTTTCTTTGCCATCTGTTCTCTCGAGATTTCCAATTCTCTTTTCCAAATTTGCTTAGAATCATCAACCGCCTGCCTTATTTTAAAAATTTCAGCTCGAGCTCGTCCTTGATCACCAGTTTGTAAGTAATTTATTGCCTGGTAAAACCTCATCATTACCCGCTCATAAACCCTAGACTTATAGGGCTTCCATTCTGCCGATCCAAGAGTAGAAACTAATTCCTCAGATATCTTCATCTCAGATTTCAAATGAATTCCAAACCAACGATCATATTCTTTAGCAACTTCAGCGAAGGATTTTATACTTCCAAATATATCTCCTTTAATTCTCTTAATTGATCCCTCCTCTAGCTGATAAAGTAATCGGTCCCGCTTAGGTCCATTTTGAGCTAAATGCTCGGCCTCAAGAGCAGCATTTTCAAGATCACCGATTTTCCATGAAAAAAGAAAGTTTTCTGATCTGTCATAGTGGGTATTTACACACCCTACCAATAGAACCAAAAAGAAAGATGAAAGTTTAAGAAATTTCAAATTTATGCTTATTCCGACTCGAGAACTTTAATTTGAAAGTCGGAATTAGTTTTAGCATCACCAACCAAAGTACGAAATCTCTTTTTCGTACGAAGAGCTTGTATCAGAGCTTGCTGTTTCAATTTCCTGTAGAAATTTGGCGGATCTTCAAACGCAGTCATAAGTTTGGATGTTACCATAAGGGTACTTAATTCAACGCTCATTTTTCGGCTAAACCCATCAGGCATAGAAAAAATTAGCTGACCCGGGCGGAGTGAAATAGATGGCTTGGTTTTTTGCACAAGTTCAATCTCACCTAACAGACCAATAATTTTAAGACCGCCATTTGTAGTTACTGCAAAAAGAACCGCAAATGGATCGTCACTTTTCAAGTGAAATTCAGAGAGCGGGCTCTTTACTAAACACAATGAATTTCTCTCAAGTGAAGCTAATGAAAAAGAACCTGAATGAAAATCGAAAACATTTTCATTACTCAAGGCAAAGCTCGCAGCTTCAACTGCTCTAAACTTATATTTGTAACCATCAACATACGACAATTCAACTCCAGCACTCGGTAAGACAGTAACCCTGCGGCCAAACCCAAGGTTATCACCTATCTTGTTTATTTTTTTATTTTGCCATACTTCACGAGCAAGCACAGAGCCAAAAAATTGATTAACTTCTATATCATCGCTCTCTTCAGAAATGGGATGGAGAGCGTTCCCGTTCATTTCATTTTCTTCATTATGATTTTTATTGTATCTCTGAACAAGAAGCTTTCCTTTAGTCAATCGAATGTGATGTTCCAGGTCATTTAATAAAGGGTGGTTTTTAGGTACCTCTCTTAGGTAGCCCATCGCCCGATTAAAAGTTGTAAGCGCTTGGCTTAAATTGCCGTTATTAAAATGCTGTTTACCACTTTCAATTAACACTTCTATCTGATGTTCTGAATGAACAGCATGTAAATAAAAAAACGGGAAAATAAAAAATACCCCTATTAAAAGCTTTTTCATTTGGCGACACTGCGCCTAAAAGTCAAAATGAATGATTAACCGCTACAGAAATACCACTTACAAAATCACGATACTCTGTTGCTGCATTAACACCATTTGTTTCTTTAGCACTATAGTTAGCCGAAGTCGTAACACTAACGGAATCATTGACTGTATAAGAAGCAGTTCCGCCTAAAATATAAGTGACATCCTTACGACCATAATTGGCACCTTTCTTGTAAAACATTCTACTCATGGAAATCGAAGGGGTCAGTGTAAGTTTATCATTTAAAGATACAATATAAGCTAAACTTAATGAATGAGTTACACCATCCTGGACGTTTGAAAGCGTATTTTCCAAACCTACAAGTGATTGCAGAGTCTGGAAAGTGGCTTCACCTAACGACTCCGACAATGTATCACCACTTGAATAAGCATAACTCAAACCAGCAGTAAAATTTACGACATGTCCGTTTTCAAGAGGAATAATTTTAGATAATGAAATACTGGGAGTATTAGAATATGAAAGTATATTTCCTTTAAAATGAAGATTCGGATTTTCTCCATCGTTCCTAAAGGAAATAGGACGAACATAAGTGTTCCCAATGGAAAGGGTGTAATCATTCGGAAGAACGAATGGAAAAGTCAAGGAGGCGATTTGAACATCAACATCAAAAAGTCTCATATCAGTACCGAAATCTTTGAAAGTGTCATTGTAAGTCCGTAAATGCATAAGCATTAAAGATGGACTGCATACAACATCATCGCCGATTCCGTACTCACCTAAGCCTAGCATAAACATTAAACTTAAATCCATTGTGGTGCCGTCTTCTTTCTTAGATGCAAGGCTACTTTTTTCAGGATTTGAGGTATATTTCAAAGCAGAATTTAAAGATATAGAAGGAGACAATTCAGAACTTTTAACTTCAACAAGGCGCTGTGTTCCCAATTCATCATCCCCTGCTTGAGCATCTGCTAATGCATCTGCGAAAAAAGCGGATGGTAAAACCGGACTCTGGGCAGAAGGATTCGTTGATTCGACAGAAGCCGATTTTAAATCATTACTGTCCTGAGCAAAACAAAATGAATAGGTTATGAAAACTAATAATAAATATCTCATAAAAATAAATTAACAGAAAGAATTATTAGAGACCTGATGTTCCTATGGTAATGCTACCCCCATGAAGGTCAAAAGAAGAAGCGTCAGTAAGTGCATTTGAACCATACATCATATTTTGAATGAAATTAACACGTCCATACTGAGTACTACCAAAATTTGGGTATTTGCCATCAATCGCTCCATATAATGAATTTAAATTAACCGAGGATCCTGAAGGAAAATTAATATTCGATAGATTAATAGTCATTGCTTCCATTGTAATTTGCTTTACTTGAGAAGAGAACTGAAGCGAGTTCGCAGTAATTTCATTAGCAGCAAGCAAATGGACAAAGTCAGCACCTTTGCCCGAAGTTGTCATACTGGAATTATTAATCACAACATTATCTAGCGATCTCAATGATAAACCACCTTCAGCAGTTAAGCTTATATTTTTAACATTTAAACTATTGAATGAACCAATACCAAGTTCATAACCCGTAAAACTAATACTCGTGGAGTCAGTGAAATCAATACTTTGTGCTGATATCATAATTAATGTTGAGTCAGTAGAACCAGGATTAAAGACAATGTCACCTAACAGAGAAAGTTTGTCAGTTGCTGCAATCAAGAAATCATAGGTTGATGAATCAGGAGAGATAAAATTATAAGTACCGGATGAAATACTAATATTACGTCCGCCCAGGGCATATTCTACATTATCTGTAGTATCGCTTGTAGAATCATTTGTGGATTCTAAGCCTGATAGTGCATCATAGGTATCAACTAAATCTGAGAAAAATGCACTTGCAAATGCTTGACTTGATAGCATGGTGCTTACCCCATCGAAAGAACCGGAAATTGTGTGATCTTCAAGCAAAGATAATGTGAGGAATTCATCCTCCAATGTAAGGTTTGAAACACCAGATGGTGCGTCGTTCGGAGCACTAACTTGAGGTCCGACCTTTAAATCTTCCAAGACAACAGACAATTCTATGTCATTTAAATTAAGTCCTTTCAATTCATCCAACAGTTGAAGTAACTCAGGTGACTCGGAAGCAGCAGTTTCGTTTTCAGCAATAAGAGTTGCATCTTCAACTGACAGCCCTTGATCCAGTTGCTGCTTCAGGTTATTATTGGATTGGGACTGCTCCTTGAGTTGTTCAACGCTTAAACTACTACTATTCTCGGCCCGACTTTTAGCATCATCTGCTGTAAGAACACCTTCTTCGACAAGTTGATTTTGACTGGTTGTGAAATTGGTTTTTGCATCAAGTTCTTCGATAGACTTAGTGCCAAGATCAGTTAATTGTGAGCTCATATCAACTCCAAGGTCTAGGGCTTCCGTAACTGTATCAACAAAAGTCAAAGTCGCATCTAATTTTTCGAAATCAGTGGCAGAACTCTCATCAATTACCCCGGCACTGATTAAAGCTTCCGTTTTCATAGCCTTAACAACATCCCCACCCGTATCTCTTCCTTTCTGCTTGTTTCTCATCAATGGATCAGACTCCACAATGCTTGTGTTGTCAATTTGAGGTG
>JABGWZ010000170.1 GCA_018675995.1 Opitutia bacterium
TGACGCCAGTGGGTTAAACGAAACCACCCACTCTGGTATAATCCAGCTACCAGCTGATATTAATCAAAGTATTACATTGCTCCGGAAAACCCTGAATCAAGCCAATTTAAAAAACAAAAGAATTATCCCGCTAGGTGCTCGGCACTCAATGGGAAAGCAATGCATTGGAAAAGGAGCCATTCATATCGATCTTTCCGAGCTCAAAGAAATAAAGATGGAAGGTGGATTACTCCATGTTCAGGCAGGAGCAAGGTGGAAAGAGGTTCTACAATTTTTGGCTCCGCTCGGATTGTCGGTTGAAGTCATGCAGAGCAACGCCGATTTTTCAATCGGAGGAACGCTCAGTGTAAATGCACATGGTTGGCAACCAGATCGACCACCGGTGAGTTCAACCGTTGAAAAAATCACCCTAATGAATGCAAGCGGAGAACTTCTCACCTGTTCGCGTTCAGAAAATATACAGATGTTCAAACATGCCATTGGGGGTTATGGATTATTCGGGATTATCCTCGAAGCCTGGATCAGACCGGTTCCAAATGAAATTCTCAGATCCACTCATCAAATTGTTACCTGCGAAAATTTTAACAGCCAGTGGAATAAAATTAAAGAGGGTCCAATCCGGCTTGCATTTGGTCGACTTTCAGTGGCACCAGAAACTTTTTTTCAGCAAGTACTTCTTACGAGCTATCAAACAACCGGAGAAATATCCAAATTACCGGCTGAGTATGGACCAACTCCCAAAACCTCCCTGGCTCGAGCCATTTTCAGGGCTTCCTTAAACAGTGCCCGGGGGAAATCATTCCGTCAATGGATGGAAAACTTGATCGGTGGAGAAGCAGGGGGAACCCATTCGAGAGCAAACCTCCTTATCGAACCAGTTCGTATATTTACCAATAACGATAAAGATAAAACTGATATTCTTGTTGAAATTTTTGTACCCCAGGAAAAATTTGCTGATTTTATTTCCTTTGCACGGGAAATAATGCGTAACCAGTCAGACAGTCTTCTCAATGTAACGATTCGAGAAATCTCACAAGATGAAGATTCGGCTCTACCTTATGCCAAAAAAGATATGTTTGGGTTAGTAATGCTTTTCACGATTGATCGTACTAAGGAAGCAGAAAAAGCTTTATTACCAAGCGTAAGTGGACTCATCGACCTCGCACTTAATCATGGCGGCACCTTTTACTTACCTTATCGAAACTACGCTAATTCTAAGCAGATACTGCAGGCGTATCCAGAACTGGAAAATTTTATTTCTTTAAAGAGAAAAGAGGACCCAAAAGAAATATTTGCAAGTGATTTTTATGCGTACCTCATTCAGACAGTAAATCAAATCAACCCCAACCCTTAAGGGCTTCCTTCCAGTTTATTTTCATAAGCTGTGCCATTGAGAACTTTTCTTAATGCCGCATAATCTGATTCAAGGGATTGCTCAAGGACAGAGTAATAAAGTTCAGAATGATAAAAGCAGGTGGCTACATCTGCGTCGATCAGCTCAACATCTTCTTCCCTGACTGTGGGCATTCTGAGTAGGCGTCCACGGGTAAAGTTTTTCAGTTTTAAAATGTAATCAGATGCATTAAGCGAGATTATCTTCTTCATCAGTATCGCATTTTTTAATCTGTTTAAATCATCGAGGTTACGAAGAAAAATAACCTGCTTTGGGGAGACACCTGGGATTTTTTTATTGGATTCTAATAAGAGCGAACGCCAGGCTTTTGAATCCGGACAGGGAACAACCTGTATTTCCGGAACCGGCTCATCAAGTAACTGGTCAATGGCCATGCTGCCTCTCATCATGCGAAAACAGATACCCACGGCCTGTCCGCTTGGTTTTTCTTTCAATACAAAAGGGGCGACTTCCCTAAGATAGTCCGCCAGAAAGCGGACTTTAAAACCAGACCCTTCAGTCTTTTCCCGTACAAAGAAAATTAGTTTCTCAACATCCAATACATCCGATGCTTTTTGTCTCTTCAAAACCTCATATATTTGCCTACGAACCAATGCGTCTTCACCCGGTACAGATTGACTAGCGAAATTTTCATAGGGATATTCCTCTGACAAATGGGGATGGTCATTCACCACCCGGTCCGCTATTTTCTGGAGTTCCTGCAGTCCCTTATTTTCTGTCAAATACCTTAGGTCAAATGTGTCTTCAGAACGGATCCGGTATGCGTCCCTAAAAAGGCGGTGTCCAAATTGATCAAACAAATCATCATCCTTCGGCATACCCGTATGAACTGTACTCTCATCCGGGAGTACCGAGGGTGTGATTACGATAATGACTTCCCTCTTTTCACCGGTATCTGTTTTGGAACGAAATAAGTTTCCTAAGAAAGGAA
>JABGWZ010000031.1 GCA_018675995.1 Opitutia bacterium
CGAGTATTCCGAGCAAGTGGGGTGAAATCGA
Organism: Opitutia bacterium; assembly: GCA_018675995.1. Classification (GTDB taxonomy): domain Bacteria; phylum Verrucomicrobiota; class Verrucomicrobiia; order Opitutales; family Seribacteraceae; genus Seribacter. Next base: position 32 of record JABGWZ010000031.1, read on the forward strand.
CAAGCCGCGTATGGACCGAGAATAATCTGTTTTATGGGTGAAAAAAAGCGATATGCCTTAACAATTAAGACAGCAGGGTAGGCAAGTAATACCCAAAATGCTCCCAAATTATGAGTTAAATCCATATCTTTTTTTATATCGGTCTTTTGCTCCATAGCAAAGCTGGAAAAGATTATATACCAAAGATCATGGTTTCATTTTCTAATCCTTGGCTTTTGATTGCCTTTTAAACGGGAGGTCCTTGTTTTTAATTTCGGAAGTTACTGCAGCAGAAAATTCATCCAATGAGCGAGATCCATCAAGTTTTGGATTTGCCCGTGAACGAACAGAAACTTTTTCCTGCTCAGCTTCCTTTTTTCCGATGATTAACATGTGTGGAATTTTGTCGTTTTCTGCTTTGCGTATTTTGGCTCCCAATTTACCGGATAGGCTATCAATACTGGTTCGAATTCCCTTTTGTTTAAGTTGCCCCATGAGTTTTTCAGCATGTTCGATTAAATCGTCATTCATTGGGAGGATTCGGACTTGTTCAGGTGCTAACCATGTCGGGAAATTCCCTGCGAAGTGCTCAATTAATACTCCACAAAATCTTTCCATAGAACCAAATGGGGCTCGGTGAATCATTACTGGTCGGTGGTCTTTGTTGTCAGATCCAACATATGAAAGGTCGAACCTTTCGGGTAAGTTGTAATCTACTTGAACAGTTCCAAGTTGCCATTCTCGTCCGATTACATCTTTTACAACAAAATCAATCTTTGGTCCGTAAAAAGCTGCCTCTCCTAATTCCTCTTCATAGTCAACCTCAAGGGTTTTGACCGCTTCACGTAGAGCCGTTTCGGCTTTATCCCATGCTTCCGGTTCCCCGACATACTTATCAGAATCCGGTTCGCGTAAGCTCACACGAACTCGATAATCATTCATTCCTAAAACGGAAAAAACTAATTTCACGAGTCCCAGACAGCCCTGTATTTCCTCCTGTAATTGTTCTTCCCGAATAAACAAGTGGGCATCATCCTGCGTGAATCCACGAACGCGTGTCATTCCATTTAGCTCCCCAGATTGCTCCCATCGGTAAACAGTTCCAAATTCAGCCAACCGAATAGGCAGGTCACGATACGATCTTTGCTCTGAGCGAAAAATACGAATGTGCATTGGGCAATTCATTGGTTTGAGTAGGTAGCCGTCAATTTCACCTTCTTCTAACTTGTTAGACAATTCAGAACAGGTACAACCTTCTTGTGCAAGTGAGGTCAAGCAATCTCTGTGAATGATAGGGGGGTACTGTGAATCTTGATAGTATGGGAAATGTCCGGAGGTGCGGTACAGGTCGAGCTTTCCAACATGTGGAGTGAATACTTGCGAGTATCCCTGTTTGTTCAGTTCCTCTGAAATAAAATTTTCTAATTCCTGTCGGATGATGGCTCCTTTAGGTTTCCAAAGTACGAGTCCCTGTCCGACCATATCATCTATGTGGAAAAGTCCCATTTCACGACCGATATTTCGGTGGTCTCTTTTTTTTGCCTCTTCAATCCTTTCTAGGTGTTCGGTTAATTCATCCTTGGTTTGAAATGCAGTTCCGTAGATTCTCTGTAGTTGTTTATTATTGGAGTCTCCACGGTGGTAGGAACCTGCAACATGAAGAAGTTTGAACGCTTTGACTTTTTTTGTGTAAGAAACATGGCTACCTGCACACAGATCATGGAATTCACCATTACGATAGAAGGAAATACTTTCCTCATCCGGGATATCATCTAATCTTCCGAGTTTATATGTTTGCTGCCCCATGTCGGAAATTATTTTTTTGGCTTCTTCTCGCGATACTTCTATTCGTTCGAATCTTTGGTTTTCCTTAATGATTTTCTTCATTTCCGCTTCAATCTTCTCAAGAATTTCCGGAGTAAAAGGAATCGAAGAGTCAAAGTCGTAATAGAAACCGCTGTCGGTAGGAGGGCCAATATCCAACTTGGTCTCGGGGTAAAGCCGTAAAACTGCAGCAGCGAGGATGTGAGCGGATGAGTGCCTTATTTCTTCCAATGGAGTCATTTCCTTCATATGTGCTAATATCTAAATGGGCAGGCAATATCCTGCAACGCCAAAGGAAAAAGACTTATGCGTCGAACCCAAGGTTCGGGCGTAACCATTTAATTGCTTCTTCAATGGGCCATTCTTTTCTTTTTGCGTAGTCTGCCACTTGATCTTTGGCCAATTTCCCTACATTGAAGTATTTTGCTTCTGGATGAGAGAAATAGAGTCCGGAAACTGAACAACCCGGATTCATTGCCCGTGACTCAGTCAATTCGAGGCCAATATGTTTTTTGACATCGAGGAGATCCCAAATGATATCCTTTTCAGTGTGATCGGGCTGACATGGATACCCACTCGCTGGACGGATTCCCCTGTATTTCTCTTTTATAAGATCATTATTTTCAAGGTTTTCATCCGACCCAAATCCCCACCATTGTCTGATTTTTTTATGCGAGTACTCAGCCATTGCTTCTGCAAATCGGTCGCCAAGTGCTTTGGTCATAATTGCATTATAATCATCGTTATCTTCTTCAAATTCTTTAGCTAAATTATCAACACCAGCACCCGCACAAACAGCAAATGCACCAAGGTAATCTGTTCTTCCCGATTCCAGGGGAGCGACATAATCAGCAAGGCAATACTGTGGTTGGTCAAGGAGTGTTTGTTGTCTTCTTATAAAGTGGAATCGAGCGAGCTCTTTTTTGTTTTTAGGGCTTTGGTGGATAACAACATCGTCTACATCCGAGTTGGCAGACCAAAGGCCAAGTACAGCTTCACATGTAAAAAGATTATTCTCCGTTATTCTTCGCAGAAGTTCTTGTGCATTGTTAAATAAGTCTTTTGCCTCGTTTCCAGAATCAGAACGATCAAAGATAGAGGGGTACTGCCCTTTAAGCTCCCATGACCAGAAAAAAGGAGACCAATCAAAGTACTGTAAAACTTCATCGAGTTCAGCTGAAATCTTATGAGCCCCAAGATGTTTTTGGTCGGGTTGAGCAATATCCTGATTTTTCCACTCAAACGAGAGCGATTTGTTTCTGGCTTCATTAATAGAAAGTAGTTTTCTTTCGCTCTTCCCAGCGTGCTTTATCCGTTCCTTTTCCTGATTAACTTTAAGTTCTTTAATCAGTTCTTTTTTCTTTTCTTTGTTGGTTAAATCATTGCATACATTAACTACAAGCGATGCGTCCGGTACTTGAATGACGGGGTTGTCATAAAAAGGGGCTATTTTTATGGCGGTGTGAGCCTTGCTTGTTGTGGCTCCTCCTACCAAAAGCGGAATAGTCATATTCGCATTTTTCATTTCCTTTGCGTTATGAATCATTTCATCTAGCGAAGGGGTGATGAGTCCGCTTAAACCAAGTATATCTGCATTGTGTTCTTGAACAGCCTCAAGGATTTTGACACAGGATACCATAACACCTAGGTCAATAACTTCCCAATTGTTGCAGGCTAAGACCACACCGACAATGTTCTTGCCTATATCATGGACATCTCCTTTCACTGTAGCTATCACCATAGTTCCTCTTTTTTTGGACTCAGTACCTTCTTTTTCGGCTTCCATAAACGGTTCGAGGTAAGCAACCGCTTTTTTCATCACTCGTGCGCTCTTGACAACTTGGGGTAGAAACATTTTTCCTTCCCCAAATAAGTTGCCAACTACCTTCATCCCGTCCATCAACGGTCCTTCAATTACTTCGAGAGGACGGCCAAGTAGTTGCCTGGCTTCCTCAGCGTCTTTTTCAGCATAGTCACCAATTCCTTTTACTAAAGAATGGGTCAGTCTTTCGCCTATCGGCTTTTCTCTCCACGACAGGTCAGCTCCCCCGCTTTTCCGCTTGGTGCTTTGATCCTTGATGTCTTCGGCATGGTTTAGAAGCCTTTCTCCTGCATCATCATCTTTGGCAAGGACAACATCTTCGACTTTTTGCCTAAGTTCAGGTTCAATTTCATCATACACCTCTAGCATCCCCGCATTTACAATTCCCATATCCAACCCAGCTTTGCAGGCATGGTACAAAAAAGCAGCGTGCATTGCCTCTCGGACAAGATTATTGCCCCGAAATGAAAATGAAACATTACTTATTCCACCACTTGTTCTGGCATGTGGGCACCTTTTTTTAATCTCCCTGACGGCTTCAATGAAATCAAGTCCGTAGGAATTGTGCTCGGACATACCTGTTGCAAGGGTGAGCACATTAGGGTCAAAAATGATGTCTTGGGGTGGGAATTTTACCTCTTTTACCAAAATATTATATGCTCTTTCGCAAATACGAACTTTATCGGCAAGAGTGGCTGCCTGACCTTTTTCATCAAATGCCATCACCACAACTGCTGCTCCAAAGCGTATCGCTAATTCGGCATGGTTTTTAAAAGTTTCAACCCCCTCTTTTAAGCTGATTGAATTGATAATACATTTACCTTGGATGACCTTTAATCCAGCTTCAATCACTGACCACTTAGAACTATCGATCATAATGGGAACACGCGAAATGTCTGGCTCAGATACAACCAGGTTTAAAAATCGATTCATACATGCCGCCCCGTCAAGCATAGCAGCATCAAAGTTTACATCTATAACATTGGCCCCGTTTTCAACCTGTTGTTTGGCAATTTTAAGGGCATTTTCATAATCCTCTGCTTCAATCAGTTTACGAAATCGAGGTGATCCAGTAACATTAGTTCGTTCGCCAACCATAAGGAATGACGATTTATTGTCCTTCATTGTAAAAGGTTCTAAACCACTTAAGCGAAGTGCGGGTTCGATTTCGGGGATTTTACGGGGGGGGAAGTTAGAAAGTTTTTCAGAAATTGCGTTTATATGGTCGGGTGTAGTACCGCAACAGCCCCCAGCCAAGTTGAGTAATCCTTCTTCGGCAAAAATGGATAATGAGCTTGCCGTATCCTCAGGTTTTTCATCGTAGCCAGTTGCTGAGAGTGGATTGGGTAGTCCCGCATTGGGATAACAGTGGATCAGGCAGTCCGCGTTTTTGGACAATTCCTGAAGGTAAGGGCGCATGGCATCTGCCCCCAGCGCACAGTTTAACCCAACGCAAAGGGGTTTTGCATGAGCAATGGAATTCCAGCACGCTTCTGTTGTTTGGCCGGAAAGAGTACGGCCTGAAGCATCGGTTATAGTTACAGACATTATGACAGGAAGCCTTTTACCCGAGTCATCAAAGAAGTTTTCAATAGCAAATATAGCCGCTTTTAAATTGAGAGTATCAAAAGTGGTTTCTGGTAAAAGTAGATCCACGCCGCCGTTAACAAGGGCCTCGATTTGTTGGTAATAAGCCTCAACCAAAATGTCAAATGTGACATTACGAAGCGCCGGATCATTCACATCCGGTGAGAGAGAGGCTGTTCGGTTAGTAGGGCCAATGGCACCAGCAACAAACCTCGGTCTGGTCGGATCTTTTTCCATAGCTTCATCTGCTGCCTCTCTCGCAAGTTTTGCTGCACTGATATTTAACTCAGGAACGATATCCTCAAGATTGTAATCAGCCATGGATATCGTTGTTGCACTAAAAGTATTTGTTTCAACTATATCACTTCCAGCCTCAAAATATTTCCGATGTATATTCCGAATGATGTCGGGCCTGGTTAGGCAAAGTAAATCATTATTACCCTTTAATTCTTTTTCATGATTTTTAAAATGATCACCTCTGAAATCTTCTTCCTCCAGCTTTTCCTGCTGAATCATGGTACCCATTGCCCCGTCCATGATTGCGATCCTCTCGTTCACCAAGTTTTTAAGGTCTATTTCAGTTGGATGTTTTTTCGCAAAGTTCTTCATTTCGTATCAACATATCATGATGCGTTGATATGTGTAAGGCAAACTGAAAGAGGTTTTTTGTTTTAGTTATTTAAAAGTAAATTTCTTTGCTTCTTTGAAAAAAATTGTTTATGAATCAAATATTACGGGACGTAGCGTAGTCTGGTTAGCGCGCCTGCTTTGGGAGCAGGAGGCCGAGAGTTCGAATCTCTCCGTCCCGACCATTTTTTCTCTCAGTTCATCGTGAATCAATTTATAGACAATAGGATCTGTGATTAATTGTGCCGACTTATTGGTTTAGTTTGTTTTCCATACCTATCAATTTGCATTAGGATGAATAAGGAAGATTTAAAAATTATTGATCATTTCAACTTGTCTGCCCACCCGGAAGGAGGGTGGTACAGAAGAACCTACAGTTCACAGGAGACTGTAGATGTAGAAAGGGGACAAAGACTTTGTGGCTCATCTATCTATTACTTTTTGAGTTCTGGAGAGAGTTCATCCTTGCACTCTCTTTTATCTGACGAGACTTGGTATTTTCATTTTGGCTCTCCGGTTACATTACATCTTTTTTCCCAAGAAAAGTATTCAAGCATTATTCTTGGTAATTCATGGGAAAGTGGACAAGTTCCACAGTTTACAATTCGAGAGGGAGTTGTTTTTGGTGCTGAACTTAATGATGATGGAGGTGCTTTTCTTAGTTGCTCGGTATGTCCAGGTTATGTGATCGATGATTTTAACTGGGCGTCAAAAGAAGATCTTCTTCCCCATTTTTCTAAACAGAGAGATATAATCGAGAAATTGATTCAAAAACAAATCCGTCAATGATATCAACATCCGAGTTCGAATTTGATGCTGATTCGATATTATGTTGCAGATTGCCAAATTGTAAGCAGTGGATTGCCGAAATATCAAGAGAAGTTGAAAGTGCAAAAGTAGACTTTCAATATTCCCATCAAATTGGAGACCGTTGGGAAAATGCTTACCTGCCGGTTGAGTCTGTGCCATCAGTGAAAATGCCAATGAGGCTGGCCCGTGATTTAGTATTGAAAAAGTGGAAAATCAAAACTGCAATTTTGTTTACGCCTCTTGCTAGTCTTTCTTTGTCGCATCCTCCTTTTTGGTTTAATATAGCAGAAGTAGGAGAGAAAACCGGTGTTCATGATCATGCAAAATTGGCCTCATTTTCTGGGGTGGTATACCTTAAAAGTGAACCACTAGCCGGCGATTTATTTTTCAGGAAAGAAGGCATTGCAGACCTGTGTATTAATCCAAAGGTTGGTAAAATGGTGTTGTTTCCATCTTATCTAAAGCATGGTGTTCATCTAAACAAATCAAGACAGAAGAGAGTTTCGCTTGCGTTTAATCTTTTTCCCTTTCCATTTCCGAGTGTAGAATGGTAGGCATTTCTTTCATATGTTAGATTTTTTCAATAAAAAATTTTATAATTTTGGCGATTTACATTGTTTTTCTTATTTGTAACTACAATGATGATTCAGTTTTTTACTAGTTCGATTTACAAAATAAAAATGACTTGCCTGTTATGATTCAGCCAACCGATTCTTTTGAAGAAATAGATTCCGCCGTAGTCCGATTTGCCGGAGATTCCGGAGATGGTATGCAAACCGTTGGTGAGCGGTTCACAGATAGTAGTGCGTTTGCCGGAAATGACATTGCCACCTTACCCGATTTTCCCGCTGAAATCCGTGCTCCAGCCGGAACATTGGCCGGAGTGTCAGGATTTCAGCTACAGTTTGGTAATCGAAAGATTTTAACACCAGGCGATGCCCCAGATGCATTGGTGGCGATGAATCCAGCTGCCTTAAAAGCAAATATCGATGATTTACCAGAAGGAGGAATGTTAGTTGTTAACATTGATTCATTCAAATCAATGAACCTCAAAAAAGCGGGGTATGAAAGTAGTCCTTTAGATGATGATGAGTTTAGAAAAAAATACCATCTTGTTGAACTTGATTTAACTGGATTAACCAAAGAGGCATTAAAGGAAAGTCCGCTTAAGCCTTCTGACAAAGTTAGGTGTAAGAACTTTTTTGCCCTTGGATTTATGTATTATGTATATGGGCGTCCATTGGATCCAACCCTTGACTTTTTTGAGCAAAAATGGGGAAGGAAATTACCTGATTTGGCAAATGCAAATTCTTTAGTTCTGAAAGCGGGTTACAATTTGGGTGATACGATGGAGACTGCTCGAAATCGTTATCAAATTTCAAAGGCACCCGTACAGGCTGGAGTTTATCGAAAAATATCAGGTA
>JABGWZ010000030.1 GCA_018675995.1 Opitutia bacterium
ATGGACGGAACGGTTGGGGTACGTGCGAAAGAGGGGGATAGGTTTATTGAGGAATTGGAGCATACTTTTAATTTGTCGGTTTACAGGGTGGATGAACGTTTGACAAGTATGGCCGCAAAGGAAGGTCTTGGTAAACGGTTGACCAAGAAAAAGAAGCAGGACCCAGGTCGGATTGATGCTTCTGCAGCTGGGTTAATTTTAAGCGATTTTATTGAAAATCGAAAGATTATTTATCCTCCAGGAAATTGAAATTTAGAAATGAAAAAAGTAGTTCCAACGGTTAAGCGGTGGCGCTGTTTGTGTGCATATGATGGCACGGAATATGCCGGTTGGCAAAAGCAGCCTTCCGGGGGCTCGGTTCAAAATGCAATAGATGATGCACTAGGAGAAATTTTTCAGTCATCGATCAAAACTGTTGGTGCGGGGAGAACCGACGCAGGTGTGCATTCAAAGGGGCAAGTTTTTCATTTTGACTGGAATTGGAAACATGGTGAGTGTAAACTCCTTCAGGCTCTGCGCTCCAAACTGCCCAATGATATAAGTCCGCGTTCGATAAAGTTGGTTTCGAGTAGTTTTCATGCTCTTAGCTCGGCCAGGGGGAAATGTTACCGCTATCGTGCGGTCGAAGGATGGGCGATGCCTGAGGGTGAACGATTTTGTATATCCCTGAAAAATCAAAAAATTGATGTGGATGCGATGCGTAGTGCGGCCAAGTGCTTTGTTGGGAAACACGACTTTAGTGCTTTTGCGGCATCTCGCGGCAAAGGGGTAAAGGAGGACCCGGTGAAGGAAGTATGGAAGTTTGACATCCAGAAAAAAAGAAAAGAACTCCAATTTATTGTGGAGGGGAGCGGTTTCCTGTACAAGATGGTAAGGAGTATGGTAGGTGGGTTATTCGAAGTGGGGCGGGGGAAGATTGAAGTGCAGTTAATAAAAGAATTATTGAAAAGCCGGAAGCGTACTGAGGTTGTGGTAAGTGCACCGGCAAAGGGTTTGTGTCTTGAAAAAGTTTATTATCGAATGCCAAAGGGTAAAGATGAATGAAAATCTTCGGAAGTGCCTAAATTGTTTGTCCGATATTTTATTTCCAGGAAATTGCCCGGTATGTGAGAAAGAACCGTACCAAGATGGACTTGGCTACATGTGTACGGATTGCGAAGACTCTTTGCCCTGGATATCCAAGAATGGATGTAAGTTCTGCGGAATCCCTATGAGCGGGTTTGATTTTAACGGATTGATTTGTGCTGCCTGTCGAGATGATAAACCTCAATTTTTAAAAGGGAAGTGTATGTTTTTACTGGATCAGAATGGGAAAAAAGTTATTCATGAAATTAAATATCATGGGGTAAAGGATGTATTAAAAGATTTACCAAGGTGGTTGGACAGGTGTGGGAATTATCGTGAATTTATTGAAGATTCCATTCTTGTTCCTGTTCCCCTGCATAGGAAGAGACTAAAAAAACGTGGGTTTAATCAAAGCACCTGGATTGCAGGTGCACTCGGGAAAGAGATGGGGGGGAGGGTAGAGGTATCTGATGCATTGACTCGGGTTCGTGATACTCCTACGCAGACAAAATTTGACCGGAGGGTGAGACAAAAGAATGTAAAAAATGCTTTTGCCCTAAGCAAAAAAAACAGTTTAAATATAAAGGATAAAATAGTACTTATTGATGATGTATACACTACAGGAGCAACTTTAAATGAGTGCACAAAGGCACTTAATTCAAAAGGCTTTAAAAATGTTTATGTTGCCACATTGGGGCATGGATAACAAAAAGATTTAAATTATGGCATTCTTTAGCAAACCAAAATATTCGAAGGTAGTTGTGAAATCCCGCGAGGGTGTTCCAAAGGGCGTATTTACAAAATGTCCGGAAACCGGCGATATGGTTTTTGCTAAGGAACTCAAAAAAAACCTGATGGTTGTTCCATCAAGTGGTTACCATTTTCCATTACCGGCACCAGATAGAATAGATTCTTTACTGGATCCAGGTACTTTTGTAGAATGTGATGCGAAGCTTTCATCGCTCGACCCTTTAAAGTTCAAGGGACTTGCTTCCTACAAAGACAAACTTGATCAGAACCGAAAAAAAACAGGTCAAGAAGACGCGGTCATTTCTGGAATTGGAAAAATGGGTGGTCGCTGGGTCAGTATTGCGGTTATGGATTTCCGTTTCTTAGGTGGAAGTATGGGCTCAGTGGTGGGTGAGAAAATCACACGTGCAATTGAACGAGGCTTAGAATATTCTATGCCGGTAATTGTAGTTTCGGCATCGGGCGGGGCAAGGATGTATGAGGGGATTTTAAGCCTAATGCAAATGGCAAAAACAAGTGCAGCTTTGGCTAAACTAAGCGAAGCAAAGGTGCCTTATTTTTCTGTTCTAACAAACCCGACAATGGCTGGAGTTATGGCGAGTTATGCAACGCTGGGAGATGCGATACTGGCGGAACCCAAAGCATTGATTGGATTTGCCGGAAGACGGGTAATTAAAGAAACCACACGGTCCGATCTACCCGAGGGTTTTCAAACATCAGAGTTTTTATTGGAGCGTGGTTTGATTGATCAAATTGTGAATAGACATGATTTAAGAAATCGGCTGATTTCATTGATTTCTCATTTCGGGACGAATTTAAAGACAAGGGAACCAAGTCATATAAAGGTAGTTAAAAAAGCTGCTCCCAAGAAAAAAGCTGCCCCAAGGAGAAGCACTGTTAAGAAAAGTTCAACCACTAACAAGTCCAAGTAAGATAGATTCCACACCAGTTTTTTATTGGTGAACCAAACATGGAAATACTTGTATGCCCTCCGTAATCGGGGATCCAGTTTTGGCATAAACCGTATGCTTCGATTGGTCGAGTTGATTGGTAACCCACAACACAGCTATCCGGTTATTCATGTTGCTGGAACAAATGGAAAGGGATCTGTTTGCTCTATGCTCGATTCAATTTATAGGGCAAATAAATATAAAACAGGACTTTTTACATCTCCACATTTGGTGGAATTAGGAGAAAGGATTCGGGTAAATGGTGAAATTATTTCGAATTTAAAGATTGAGGAATGGGTAGAGTGCTTAAAGTCTGCTGCTCAAATAATGGAAGAAGACCCCGAAATCGGACATCCCACCTTTTTCGAGTTTATGACAGCGATTGCCTTTTTGCATTTCGAGCAAAATAAGGTGGATCTTGCGATTATGGAAACCGGTTTGGGTGGCCGGTTGGACTCTACCAATGTAGTAAAGCCTGAGCTGTCGATTATTACCACAATTTCCAAAGATCATTGCAACATACTCGGCAACACATTGGAGGAGATAGCCGGTGAGAAAGCTGGTATAATAAAGCCACTTACTCCTGTTCTTACTGGTTGGTTGCCTGATTGTGCCCTTGGAGTTGTAGAAGCTGTGGCAAGTAAAGTTGATTCACCTCTTCACAGAGCTGATGTTTGCCCAAAGGCTTCATTGCCTAAAACTAATCTTATGGGGAGTTACCAAAGAAGAAATGCTAGTTTATCTAGTCTAGCCACTGAAATTCTTAAATCTAAATTTCCAGTGTCTGAAGAATTAGTCAGAAGTGGTTTACAGAATGTAAAAATGCTTGGACGTTGGCAAATAATAGAATCACCGACCAAAATTATTTTGGATGCATGTCATAATACCGCCGGAGCGGAGTGCTTACGTGAGAACTTGCAAACATTAGTTGAAAAACCTGAAGTATGGATCGGTGTTTTGGGAGAGGATAGGGCGCCAGAAATCATGAAAGTGGTATGTGAATTCGCATCTTCACTCAAATTGTTTGAAGTAAACCAACCCCGTGCTTGTAGTATTAAATTTCTTCAAACCTGCATACCAAATTTGTTTGATGGCGAGGTGACCAGTTTTACTTTAAAAAATGCAGAGGAATTTTTGTCAAAAAAGCATTTTGTAAAAACAATTTTGGTAACCGGTTCAATTTATTTGATTGGCGATATTTTAGGCATTCAAAAAAAGGATCGAGAATTCTGCTGGAACGACCTTTTTTAGTTTTTGTACAGAACTGCTGAGCTTGGATCACAGTGGTTTTAGATCGTGTTTACCTCCATGTGAACTAGTTTATTTGTAGTTTTTAAACTTAATTATTCAGTTTATTTGTAGTTTTTAAACTTAATTATTCAGTTTATTAAGTCACTTATTATTATTAAATTCTCATTCTTTTTTGGTGTTTCAGATCTTTTTTTCATATTTGTTAATAAGTTAAAGAATAAGTTTGGATAATTTTGTCTTGGAAAAAAATAAAAAAACGATTTTCTTGGGTATTTCCCCGTTGTGGTTACATTTGGATAGTCGCAATTTTTAATGGTCAAAGTTATTCACACCGCTAC
>JABGWZ010000292.1 GCA_018675995.1 Opitutia bacterium
CTCTTGGCAGGGTGAAGGGATCCATACAGGTAAATCTGCGTTTTTCATTCGCCTCCACGGTTGCCCAGTTCACTGCCCATGGTGTGATTCTGCGGGAACCTGGCATCCTGACCACAAACCAAGCCATGTGGACCGATTTCTTCCTCAAGAACTAGCTGAGGATGCTTTTTCTTCTGGTTGTGAAATTGTGGTGATCACCGGAGGAGAGCCATGCATTCATAATCTACATGATTTAGTTCACGAACTTCGTATTCGCAACCTCCCAGTTCACTTGGAAACATGTGGTGCCTTCCCCATTAAAGGCGAAATGGATTGGATTACGCTCAGTCCCAAAAATCTTGCTCCTCCAATTGAAGAAAATCTTACCCTCGCTGATGAATTTAAAATCATAGTTGAAAACAATATGAGTATTCAACATTGGGCTGCTCAAATAGATTTTACAAAACTTGGAGTTCCGACTTGGTTGCACCCTGAGTGGTCATGCTCAAAAGATCATTCCGTGCTCACTTCGATCACACAATGGGTAAAAGACCATGGCACTCCCTATCGTGCCGGCTTCCAAATACACAAGCTCTTTCATGCTGATACAATTGATCAGCGCTCGAGACCGGAAGCCGCACTTTGTGACGAACCCAAAAAATAACTGCTCCCTGTAACCCGGAATAAAAAATCTTCCAATATTCTAGCGCTATGTGTGGTCGATATTCCTGGGCTCAAAAAAAAGTTTCCACTCAGTTTAAAAAACTAGAAATACCGCCACCGCCAACATCTGTCAGTTACAACCGGGCTCCGGGCCAGGAACACCCTGTAATTATTAAAACGACAAAAAAAACTGATTGGTCTATGGCAAAATGGGGAATAATTCCTCACCAAAAACTAGCGTCATCCAGACTCAACCCAATTAATGCGCGTATTGAAACGGTTCGTGAAAAATCAATTTTTCAGGATTCCCTTCTCTATCGTAGATGCCTCATACCGGCAGACGGTTATTTCGAATGGCAAAAAACTGAATCTGAGAAATACCCATATTTTCACTACCTTAGCGATCTACATATGTTTGCAATGGCAGGTATTTGGAACGAAACACAAGAAGAGGATGGGTGCGTACGATCATTCTCAGTACTTACCCAACCCGCTTCATCAAATTTACTTCATATCCATCATCGCATGCCAGTTATAATAAATCCGCAAGACTGGTCGGACTGGTTGAACAACGATTCTAAACTCGATTACCTGCTCTCGTATTATTCGCAGCCCAAGCAAACCCTAGATGTTCACCAAGTCGCTTCAAAGGTTAATCATGTTAAGAACGATGGGCCTGACTTGATCGTTCGATCAACTGAAAAACAATCCACTCTATGGTGATCAAGACAAAAAAACCTGAGCAAGATTCGGACAGAAAATTCAATGCTTTTTTTCAATCTCGCGGTTGGAAACCTTTCTCTTTTCAAAAAAAAACATGGCGGGCCTACCTCGATGGGAAAAGCGGATTAGTTCATGCTCCAACAGGAACAGGAAAAACTTTTGCAGTCTGGATACCCCCTTTAATGGAATGGATCGAAGAGCAGAATACAAAAAAAAAGAGCACTCAACCTGGACTTAGAGTTCTCTGGGTCACTCCTCTAAGAGCATTAGTTGAAGACACTACACGTAGCCTACTAGAGGCAGTTGAGGACCTTAGCTTACCGTGGACGGTTGAATCAAGGACTGGGGATACATCTGGAACAATCAAAGCAAAGCAAAGAAGAAAATTCCCATCAGCTCTCGTTACTACTCCGGAAAGCCTTTCCCTGCTCTTATCTTACCCGGAAACAAAGTTGTGCTTTTCTGACCTCCGTGCTGTGATTGTCGACGAATGGCATGAATTGCTTTCCACTAAGCGAGGTGCCCAAACTGAACTTTGCCTAGCCCGTCTCCGAAAATGGAATCCATCTCTTCGAACTTGGGGATTATCTGCTACTTTGGGAAATTTAGATGAGGCAATGGCCACACTTACAGGACATGGAAAGCAAGGGATATTAGTGGATGGGAGTATCCGAAAAAAATTTGTGGTAAAAACTCTCATACCTAGAAATATGGAAAGTTTTCCGTGGGCAGGGCACTTGGGCGGAAAATTAGTGAAACAAGTAGCGGAAGTTATTGATAAAAAGTCCACCACCTTAGTTTTTACTAATGTTCGTTCGCAAACAGAGTACTGGTTTGATGCCTTATTAAGTGTTCGTCCTGAATGGAAAAGTCAGATCGGCATTCATCATGGTTCAATTGACAGAAAGGAAAGAGCTCAAGTCGAAAACCGGTTGCGTGCAGGTAATATTAAGGCGGTGGTCTGCACCAGTAGCCTTGACCTTGGAGTTGATTTTTCGCCTGTCGAACAAGTTATTCAGATAGGCGGTCCGAAAGGAGTTGCTCGCCTTCTCCAACGAGCGGGCCGTTGCGGTCATAAACCTGGTGCAGTCAGCACAGTTATTTGTGTGCCCACTCAGGCGATGGAACTAATTGAGTATGCCGCTGCCCGAGAAGCGATGAAACAGGGGAAAATCGAGCAGCGTTCTCCACTTAAATCCCCGCTTGATTTATTGGCTCAACATTTAATCACCCTCGCTTTAGCCGGTGGCTTCAGAGAGAAGGCAACACTGGAAGAAGTCAGAACCGCCTGGTCCTACCGAAAATTATCGAAACAGGAATGGGACTGGACAATCGAATTTATAGTAAAGGGTGGAAAAACTCTTGGTGCCTACGACCAATTTAGACGCGTAATTTGCGAGAATGGAGTATATTCAGTCCCCTCTCAAAAAATCAGCCGTTTCCACCGAATGTCAATTGGGACGATTACCAGCGATACATCTATCTCAGTGAAGTTTCAAACCGGAAAAATTCTTGGCACGATTGAAGAATCCTTTATTTCGAGAATAAAAAAAGGGAATCATTTCTTTTTTTCCGGTAAACTTCTAACTCTCATTCGAGTCAGAGACCTGACTGCAATTGTGAAACTAGCAAAATCCGGAAAAGGTGCGATCCCGGTTTGGGGAGGTGGAAAATCTCCATTATCATCAGAGCTTTCAAAGTCTGTCAGGGAGAAGATTGAACAGTTTCGCATGGGAAAATCTAAAGAGCCTGAAATGAAAGCCATGCAAAGAACTCTAAATTTACAATCTAAGTGGTCCGCCCTGCCCCAATTCTCGGAATTTCTGATAGAGAAAACAATTACAAGGGATGGGAATAATTGGTTCCTTTTCCCATTTGCCGGCAGGCTCGCTCATGAAGGAATTGCCTCTCTCATCGCATTCCGAATGACTCAACTTGAGCCAATGTCACTCTCAGTTTCTTTTAATGATTATGGACTCAGCCTCTGTTCGAACTCGGAAAAAACTATTAATGAAGAAACATGGAGAACTCTTCTCGACCCTAAAGGAATCGTAGATCAGCTTTTGGAATGTATGAACCAAAGTGAAATGGCGAAGCGTCAATTTCGTGAAGTCGCCCGGGTTGCTGGTCTTATTTTCCAGGGCTACCCAGGAGCACAAAAATCGATTAAACAGGTACAAGCATCAGGTGGTTTATTTTTCGATGTTTTCTCAAAGTATGATCCAGATAACCTTTTACTCACACAGGCAAAAAAAGAAGTCTTGGACCGGCAACTCGATGTGGTTCGCATGACTGAGAAACTCGAGGAGATTCAGTCTCAAAAAATAATTCTGCACTCTCCAAATCAACTTACTCCATTTTCATTTCCTCTGTGGGCTGAAACTTTACGCACCCAGGTAAGCTCTGAATCATGGAGTGACCGGGTTCGAAAAATGGCCAATGAATTGGAGATAAGTAATTGATTCAATGAATTCACAATTAGAGATCAGCTGGAATGCAAGGAAGTTATCCTTGCTTGCTGACCGTGCTATTCACCTGGCTTCAGAAAATGTTCTTTTTATTGCTGACCCACATTTTGGAAAAGCAGCAACATTTCGAAAGTCAGGAATCCCCGTGCCTGAAAAAAGTACTCAAGAGGATTGTGACAGACTTGCTCAGTTAATTAAGCTAACAAAAGTTGAAACCCTGGTTATTCTAGGAGATTTTTTTCACGCACGTTTGGGTAAGACCAACGAAGTTCACCAAATCCTCTTCGAATGGAGAGAGTTGTTCAAAGAGTTAAAAATTCTCCTTATTCGTGGAAATCACGATATAAAGTCTGGTGATCCATGGACTGATTTAAATATTCAATGCCACCCCGACCCTTTTAATCTTTACGGTTTTGAATGCAGGCACATCCCCGTAACGAATTCAAATAAACCATTCCTTGCCGGGCATGTACACCCTGGTTTCACTCTTAGAGGTAAAGGAAAATCAAGTATTCGATCAGCGTGTTTTCACCTGAATGAATCCAAGATCATATTACCCGCATTTGGTTCATTCACTGGCTTAAAAAATATTCAACCTGAAAATAAAGATAAAATTTTTCTCACTAACGGCGAAGATATTTTCAAAGTTCCTTAATGTTCGGATTTTCGATGAAATATTTATCTAATCTTTCCCATTGACATAAATGCAACCTAATAGTGTTATATAAGCTGTTTAATGATTTATCTATTCATCAATACAAACCTATAAATTCTTATGAAATATATCTTGTCTCTAATGACTGTTCTTTCAATGTTACTTTTTTCATCATGTGGTGGAGGAGGCGATGCACATGACCATAATGGTACAGATGAGTGCTGTGGCGAAGGTGGCGAATGCTGCAAGTCCGAAGGTAATGCTTCTGAATAAGACCAGCCTTAATTAAGTTTAAAAAAACCTCACTGCTTTCGAGCGTGAGGTTTTTTTTGGTCTCGATATTTTTTGTAACTCTCGACTACGCAAATAAACTAATAGAGTGGATCTAAACAAATCGATTAATGTTTTTGAACCTAAGTCGAAAGACAATGGTACTGAAGTAACTATCGCTACGGAAAAAAGTCGAAAAACATTTCATATTAACAGACCACTGCAATCTAATGAGCAATACCCTCTGGCTATAGAGTCCTTTGCCATCGACCCGGAATATTATGCAGAACTTATGAAAAGAGTTGAATCTCTCCATGCCCCATCCAAATAATTTTTTTTCTTATTCCAATCATAACTTGAGTGTATTATCGGGTACATTCATAGTGCCTTATATTTTTTTAATACATGTTTAAAATAAAGAAAACCAAAGAAGGCAAACCTCCCTCTTTTTCTTTTGCTCAATGGTTATTCGGTCGCTCACTTGGTCTGATTGTCCTGACTGCATTTCTTTCATATTGGATTCAGGCAGACGCTTTAATCGGTCCCAACGGTATCTCCCCATGGCAACATGACCTTGAACGAATTGAATCTTTTCTCGAATCCAATGAGTCGGACCAAAACAAGTTCACATTACGCCCCACTCTTCTCTGGTTTACATTCTTTTCCAACCATCATCTCCTCTTCACAATGGGGATCATCTCATCTTTGGCACTTATGCTTGGCTTTATGCCGAGATTAGCCGCTTTTTTTTGCTGGATTTTTTACTTATCCCTTTCTGTGGTCGGCGAACCATTCTTAAGTTTTCAATGGGATACTCTCTTACTGGAAACTTTATTCCTATCCCTTCCTTTTCTACCATTCGTTAAACGCCATCGTCTGTCCGAACCTATCACTACTTCAAAGTGGGCAAGGATTTTAATCCTGCTCCTTCTTGCAAAATTAATGATCGAATCGGGCTTAGTGAAATTTACCTATTTCGATAATGATGAGAGTAATGCATGGATAAACTACACGGCCCTTGACTATCATTACTGGACTCAACCACTGCCCCACCCTTTAAGCCCGCGCATTCATTCCCTCCCTCCTTGGTTTGACTCCATATCATTAAGTGCAATGTACTTCATTGAAATCGGACTTCCCTTCTGCTTTTTCCTACCGCTTTATTTTAGGAGGTTTGCATTCTTTGGACAGGTGCTACTTCAACTGGCAATTCTATTTTCTGGAAACTATGGCTTCTTTAACCTGCTTACCCTTACACTATGCATTCCATTAATTGATGATGCCCTGATCCCAAAAAGATTTCGCCCAAATTTCGATCAACCAAAAAGCGATAAAGTTTTTATTAGAAAAGGCATTCACTTGATTCACCTTGGCAGTCTTTATTTTCTATTTCTTTCTGCGGGTTGGAATTTTCTGGTATCTGACATTAAAGGAAACAGGGCGAATACCCACACCAGCAACAAAGAAAACTGGACGAACGAAGTTCGAAAATTCATTCAGTCAATTCGCTCCATTAATTCATATGGTTTGTTCAGGGTAATGACAAAGACCAGACCCGAAATTACAATTGAAGGCAGTACAAACGGTGAGGATTGGAAACTCTATAAATTCAAATGGAAACCTGACCACGCCAATGACCCGCTCCAATTCGCAGGCCCCCATATGCCCAGAATAGACTGGCAAATGTGGTTTGAAGCACTTCGTGCTGAGCGTTATGTAAATCAGCCATTTTCTAGGTTTCTATACGGTCGATTCCTTGACATAATTGCAAACGGAGGTGATCAGAAAGAATGCTCTGACCTAAGCAAGGTACTGGGAGAACAGGAAATGAGAGCATTTGCACAGGCACCACAACAGCAAAAACAGATAATAATATCTAACTTCCAAAACCTAATGAATGCCTTCCTCCAACAATCCACCTGGTTTGCTAAACTGTTGAAAGCCTGTTTCGAATCGAACCTCGTTATCTTAGAGGAACTTGAATCCGTTCCCTTTGTAAATGAACCACCCAAATTCCTACGAATTTCAATTGAGAATTATGAATTTCAAACCAACCGCAAAACGCAAAGCCAAGCTATTTGGAAAGCTAATCAAATTTCAGGCGGCCAAATAATAA
>JABGWZ010000086.1 GCA_018675995.1 Opitutia bacterium
GGAAATCCGGTTATGATTATCCAGATATCCGAGATGGAATAATTGGAATGGCATTTATTGAGACCGTTGTAAAAAGTTCTAAGGCTAAGGAAAAATGGGTGAAGTTTCCATCCATTCCTAAATAAACTAAATTTAAATTTTAAGAGGAGGCTAAATGACTATAAAAATTGGAGTAATTGGAGCGGGAGGAATGTTGCAATATCATGCCGCTGGTTTCCGAGCCGCCGGAGCAGAAATTCTTGCAATATGCGATATGAATCAGACCGCTGCTAAAAAAGCAGCAGAGCTTTATGATGTACCGCATGTATTTTCAGATTCTTCGGAAATGCTTGATCAATTAAAAGAATTGGACGCAGTTAGTATAATTACGCCCAATCGAACTCATCGTCCTTTAGCCATTCAGGTTTTACAGGCTGGTCGGCATGTATTTTGTGAAAAGCCACCGGCATTAAATGCGGCTGAAGTTTCTCAAATGAAAGATGCCTCGGAGAGTGCAGGTAAGACATTAATGTTTAACTTTAATAACCGGGCTCGTCCGGAATCTTATGCTCTGAGAAATTATATTGAAGCCGGTGAAGTCGGGCAGATCAATTCAGCACAGGCAAAATGGATTAGACGCACAGGCATTCCTGGTTTTGGTGGGTGGTTTACGAATAAAGAATTGTCAGGTGGTGGTCCCTTAATTGATTTGCTCCATATGGTCGATCTTGCTCTGTATTATATGGACTACCCTGAGCCGTCTTGTGTTTTGGCTCAGACATTTTCCGATTTTATAACCGATAAAAATTTCAAAGGACCTTGGGGAATCCCTGATGTAGCTGATGGTGTTACTGATGTTGAGAGTGCATCTCATGGTTTTATTAAATTTAAAACAGGCCAAGTTTTATCCTTTCAGGTATCATGGGCGGAGATGGTAAAGAGAGAAGAGGTGTCAGTTACATTTCAGGGGCAAAAAGCGGGAGGAATGATTCGTCGCTTTTTTGGATCTGACGGTTTGGACGATACCGCCATTGATGATTGTGAATTGTATGTTCAGGAACATGGCCGTTCAGTAAACCGATCCATTATAACTGAATCCAATGAAGATATGGGGCGTATCCGTTCAGCAGAGAACTTTGTCCGGTCGATTGCGGGTGAGGAAGCACCTCTTAACACTCCTGATCAAGCCCTTTCATTAATGAAAATAATTGATGCAACATACGAATCGGCTAAAACAGGAAGCCCGGTTACACTTTAAAATACAATAGGTTTCTTTTCTTGCTGTTTGAACCTTGCCTCGCCACCTGTTTTGGTTCATTATGAATTCTTTAAATTATGGGTAAACAATACAATAAGGTTATAAAGCGACGCAGAAGAGCCGCTTATGTTGCAAAGAAAAAAGCAGCCATTAAAGAATTAGTGGAAAAATCTGGTAAGACCGCAAAATCCAAAGTTGCTAAGCCAAAGGCTGTTCGCAAACCAGCTGTAAAAAAAGAAAAACCTGTCGAAGCTAAGCCTGACCCAGTTGCTGAAAAAGCGAAACCTGTCGATGTCTTGGGTCCTGATGATGCGGTTGAAGCGGAATCAGAGACCAAAGAAGAGGTAACTAAAAAGCCTCAGGAAGAATCAGCGGATTCGGTCGAAAGTTAAGCATTAATTTATGTGATTGTGAGCAAGCTTCTCGTCCTGCTCCTCGGTATTTTTTATTTTTCAATTATTGGAGTTTCGAAAACCGAATTACCGAGACTTTCCATCAAGTATTTTCAGTCTTCAGAATTAACGAGAATACCTGAGTATTTCTCAGGTAAGGAATTCACAGGTAAAAAAATCTTTTGTAGAAGTACAGAAGCTCGTGAGGGAATTTATTTTTCATTTCCAATTCCTCAGTCTATTCTTTCCAGTCCTGAAGTCTACAATGTGGAACTTTTGATTATCAGGAATGGTAGTACAGAGACTGAAACTTTTTCTTTTACTCTCCCGGATCAAATAGAGGAAAAAAAAGAAGTTTTTGTTGGGATTACTGGAAAAGATTGGCCTATAAGTGAACATAGACCTAGTGCTTGGCACATGTCAGTAAAAGATTCGAAGGGTTCAATCATCTTTTGGAAAAAGAGTTTTCTTTGGGAACACGAGTAATAATTGATTAGTTTTATGCTCGATGTCCAAATGGAAAGAACTAGCTCGCCCAAATAATCTTAGCATATTAGGTCTGAAGGAAACACTTGAGGGTGGGCAAACTTTCTCGTGGTGTCCTACCTCAACTATTACATGGATTGGGTGCTTTCGGTCAAAAGTAGTTGAACTAAAGTTTAAAGATGGAATGCTATTTTGGAAAACACCTAATAGTGGTACTATTACAGAAGAAGAGATAAAAGATTATCTTTGGCTTGATTCCGAGTATGACGGGGCTGTTGATCAACTGCCATGGCGAAGCGATCATGTACTCGCAAAATGTGTTAAAGCATTACCAGGTTTAACTATTTTAAATCAACCATTGGATGAGGTGCTCTTCTATTTTATTTTAAGTTCTGCGAAAAGTATTCCCCAAATTAAGGAAATTGGTTCTTTGGTCTGTCAAAAATGGGGGAAATCTTTGGGCAATAATTTATGGAGTTTTCCTGGATGGTCAAAATTATCCAAAGTCAGTGAAGATGAATTTCGAAAATTAAAATTAGGATATCGTGCAAAGTATATTCACAATGTCGCACAGGTAGTGGGAAATGACCCTTATTACTTCTCGACTATTTCCCAGTTGTCTTACATAGATGCAAAATCTGAGCTGATTCGCCTTCCAGGAGTAGGTCCTAAAATTGCTGATTGTGCACTCTTGTTTGGTGCGACCAAAACAGAAGCTTTTCCGATTGATACCTGGATTGCCAAAGTCCTAGATTCCCATTATGGTCTGGAGTCTTTTACCTATTCTCAAAAAGCTTTATTTGCCCGTAAGCATTTCGGATTATTTTGTGGCCTTGCCCAACAATTTTTATTTTCGGGCGAAAGATTGGGTCTTATTAAATCTAAGTAAAAATTTGTTTATTTTAAAAAGAACCAGTTTACTAGGCTTATGGGTGGTGGCACAAATATTGACCGAAGACTCGAAATAATACATTTTTTATACCTTCGGTCGACTGCCTACCAGTATGGATGTCGATGTGGCGGTTAAGAAACTAGAAAACTAAAATGTCTTTTTAACTTAACAGCGAACTACTGGGTATAGCATCGAGCAGTTCACGGGTGTATTCAGATTGTGGATTTCTGTATATTGTTTCGGCATTTCCATTTTCCATGACTTTTCCATTTTTCATGACAATCATGTCATCAGACATAAATTTGACTACACTTAGATCGTGGGAAATAAAGAGGTAGGTTAGATTCCTTTTTTGCTGGAGTTGACGCAGTAAATTAAGTACCTGTGCCTGTACAGAAACATCCATTGCACTAACACATTCATCGCAGACTATGAATTCCGGTTCAACCGCAAGGGCCCTGGCCACACTGATTCTCTGTCTTTGTCCGCCAGAAAATTCGTGCGGGTATCGGAGAAGAAACTCAGCTCCCAGTCCGACTTCCTCAAGTAGGGAAACAATTCGGTCACGTCGCTCGGATTGATTGATGCCAATCTTATGAACGAGCATTGGTTCAGTGAGTGCCTGTTCGATTGTTTGGCGGGGATTGAGTGATGCGTAGGGATCCTGAAAAATAATCTGCATACGTTTTCGGAAGGGTAGCATTTCTGGCTGACTTAGTTTAGTCAGTTCACTTTCATCGTAGAGAATGGAACCAGATTTTGATTTCTGGAGCCTCAGGATGGCCCGTCCAAGTGTTGTCTTGCCACAACCGGATTCTCCAACAAGTCCAAGTGTTCGTCCTTTCGTAATTTGAAGATCAATATCGTCCACTGCTTTAACTGTTTTGTGTGGACTACCTAGAAAGCCACCCCCTGAATGAAAATGAACTTTAAGTGCACTTACATGTAGAAGGGAAGTGGGCGTACCCTTTTCCTCTCTTTCGCTTTTTACCGCACTGGTGAACTTGGCCAGTCTGCCTTTTGCGTTCGGATGATCACTGAGAGTATAAGAACCGTCTTCTTCAATCTCAGTTTGAAGAAAATCCTCCACTGTGGGCAGGATTTTATATTGGGTCTCAAGCGTGGGCCTACACGCGAGCAATCCTTTGACATATGGATGCGATGGGTTTTTGAAGAGATCTTGAGTATTTCCCTGTTCAACAATTTTCCCCCGATACATCACTACTACGCGGTCAGCGAGTTCTGCGACGACTCCAAGGTCATGGGTTACGAAGAGAACTGCGACTCCAAGATCATCTTTAAGATCCCGAAGAATTTTTAGGATTCGGGATTGTACGGTTACATCGAGTGCGGTAGTGGGTTCGTCAGCCAACAAAAGATCGGGCTTGGTAACCAAAGCCATCGCGATCATCACGCGTTGTCGCATTCCACCAGAAAATTCGTGAGGATAAGAATGGGATCTTGATTCAGCGTCCCGTATACCTACCTTTTTCATCATCTCAATTGCCCGAGTTTCTGCGGTTTCCCGCGAGACACTTTCGTGAATAAGAATGGGTTCGGTGATTTGATCAAGAATTTTTAGGTAGGGGTTGAGGCAACTCATAGGATCCTGAAAGATCATCGATATCCGCTTCCCTCTGATTGCACGGAGAAGTGGTTTTGATAGGTTGAGGAGTTCATCGCCATCAAAGGTAACCGTTCCTCCCTCCACCTTTGCAGGTGGCTGAGGTAGGAGTCCGAGAATGGTATGGCAAGTTACAGATTTCCCGGAACCCGACTCCCCGACCACTCCGACGATTTCCCCTTTATCAATTGAAAAGCTGATATCATCGACTGCTCGATTTGTACCCCCACGAGTATGGAAGTATGTTTTGAGATTCTTTATTTTTAGTAAACTCATCAGTCTTTAGCAGCTTTTACATCAAGTGCGTCTCGAAGTCCGTCACCGAGGAAATTGAGAGAGAAGAGGGTGAGGGAAAAGAAAAAGCCAGGTAATAGGAGCAGTTGGACTTCTGTTTCCAAAAAATTAGCTCCTTCTTTAATAAGAACACCCCAGGAGCTATTTGGGGATTCCACCCCAAGGCCGAGAAAAGAAAGAATGGCCTCATACATTATAAAACCGGGGACTGTCAGGGTGGAATATACAACCGTGGGTCCAAGTACATTTGGAATAATATGCCGAAAAAGGATTCGCCATTTACTATAGCCTAGGGCAACTGCTGCCTCCACAAATTCGCGTTCTTTTATACTCATTACTTGTGCTCGTACAATTCGCGAAAGGGTGAGCCACCCTAAAAGACCAAGAGCAAAGAAAAGCGGGACAATATTAGTTAGTCGCCCTGTGAATTCTTTATCCCAGTTTAAGTTTACCACAATCCAACGAGTGGCATCCCCTGACCAGTCGCTCAGGGTTGCCTGTAGAACGATCACCAAAACCAAGAAGGGAATGGCGAGCAATGTGTCAACAATACGCATCATAATTGCATCCGTTCGACCACCGGCAAAACCGGAAACCGCTCCGTATACAATTCCAATCACTACTGAAACCGAGGTGGCTATTAAGCCAACAAGAATAGACACTTGTCCCCCGTATAGTATTCGTGCAAATAGGTCACGCCCAAGAGCATCAGTGCCAAACCAATGTTCTTCCGAGGGTGGTGCAAATTTATTGGTTAAGTTTACTAGGTTTGGATTGGTGCAAAACCAGGCGAAAATAAAACAAAGCGAGAACATGACAACGATCACTCCGAATCCACCCATGGCGAATTTATTTTTTGCCATACGGGACCTCGCGTCTTTCCAAAGAGAGGAGCCTTGTGGAACAGTTGCTGTTTTTTCAATCATGCCCCTAATTCGTCCCCCCTGTATGCCTCACGCGTGGGTCCAATAATCCGGTTAGCAGGTCGGCCAGTAAGTTCATAACCACAATCAGAAACCCGAAAAATAATGATAGGCCCAACAGAAGAAATTCATCTCTTGTAGTTGCTGCATTGACGAAGTGTTGACCCATACCCGGAACCTGAAAGATCGTTTCCACAATAAATGATCCGCTTATTAAAGCAGCAAAAGCAGGACCAAGGTAAGCGACTGCAGGCAGGAGCCCTCCGCGCAGGGTGTGTTTAAGAATAACTTGAACAGGTGATACTCCTTTGGCGCGAGCCGTTCGAACAAAGTCCTGAGATAGGACTTCAAGGATTCCCCCTCGGGTTAATCTGGCCAAATAGGCGGCAGAAACCAAACCCATTGTAAAGGAAGGTAGAAGGATATCCTCTAGGTTTCCCCAGCCCGCAACTTTGAGTCCCGGTATATGAGCGGCGACATAGATCTGCAGTAGCGGGCCTATCGTGAAAGATGGAATGCAGATACCCACCATGGCCACGGTCATACAGGCCCAATCTATCCAGCTGTTTTTCCGA